>DASRQW010000032.1 GCA_035696245.1 Longimicrobiaceae bacterium
TCGGGGATTTGCTCGAACGCAGTCAGTAGATTCATGCTGCAAAGATACACCGTTGCCCTGAATGAAACAGCCCTGCCCGCAAGCGGGGGAAGGCACGGCTTCCACGGCAGCCACGTCTTCCAGGCTCTCCGGCAGTGCTCCTCGCTGCCGGCGCGGTGGTGACTCGGCGCTGCGCGCCTGCGGGCGGGGCGGCGTCGGCGTAGGCGCGCGGCGGTGACGTCCGCTCCGCCTCGGTTCATCGTAATTCGTTGAGAATTATGCACTTGTAGGGGTGCGATTTATCGCATCCGTTCCGCTTTCCGCGGCGCAGGCGGGTCGGTCGCGCGCCGCATCTGCTCCGCATCACCCGCCGTTCGCCTAATCGTGCCTCGTCGCTCGTGATCGCTTCCGGCAGTCCGCCGACCCATACCTCACGTTCTCGTCAATTCCGTTTTCCGTTCCACGTCTGCGCGTTTACTGAACGTCCGCTCGTTCGGTGAACGTGTTCACAGGACGGGGGCAGGACCGGTCCGAAGATGAGGGCCGGTTCGTAAACCTCGCTCCTGCTGGAAGATGCGGGAATGCGGGCCCTCGGGCAGAGACGGAACCTCCGATGCGTTGCAATGGAGGCGGGGGCGGAGACGCCGGCCCGCGGACGCGGTCTTCAACGGAGGGCGCAGATGAGCGAGGCGATGCGGAGCACCGATGCGGTTGCGGGCGAGGCCGAGACGCGGGCTGGGCGGCTGAGCGCTCGGATCCGAAGCGCGATAGCGGACCGGCAAATCCGGCGCGGATCGGCGGGCCGGGAGATGCACAGGTGGATGGAGGGGGGGATGCGCGGCGCCCCGGTCGTGGCCGCGGCGATCCTGCTCTCCGCCGCGTGCTCCGGGCGCGACTCGATGTCCGCGAACCGCGAGGCGGGGGATGCGGCAGCGGCGCCGGCGTCGTCGGCCGCTGCGCCGGCGAGCGGGATGGAGAGCGCGATCACGACGTCGGACACGGTAGGTGCGGTGGCGGCTCCGGCGGCGGACGGCTCCGTGGGTTCGGCGGGCGTCTCCGGCGCGGGTAGCGCGGCCCTTCCGTCGCTGGCGACACAGATGCTGATCCGCACGGGGACGGCGCAGATCCAGGTGGACTCGCTTCAGCTTGGGATCGACGGGGTGCGGCGGCTGGTGGAGCGGGAGGGCGGCGTGGTGGCCGGCTCGTCCATGACGGCGGGGCGCCAGGAAGCGGCGCAGGCCACGATGGAGCTGAAGGTGCCCGCGGAGCGCTTCGAGGCGGTTGTGGCCGGGCTCGCGTCGCTCGGCAAGCTGGAGTCGGTGAACACCACCTCGCAGGACGTGGGCGAGGAGTACGTGGACATCGGGGCCCGCGTGGTGAACGCCCGCCGCCTGGAGGCGCGCATCGCCGCCCTGCTCGACACCCACGCGGGCAAGCTGGCCGACGTGGTGGAGGTGGAGCACGAGCTGGCCCGCGTGCGCGAGGAGATCGAACGGTACGAGGGGCGGCTGCGCTACCTGCGCTCGCGCTCGGCGGTGAGCACGCTCACGGTGAACCTGCACGAGCCGCGGCCCGTGGTGGGCGAGTACCCCGGCGACAGCCCCATAGGCGCGGCCTTCAAGCGGTCGTGGCAGAACTTCGTGGGCTTCATGGCGGGGCTCGTCTCCGTGCTCGGCTTCCTGCTCCCGCTGGGCATGGTGGCCGCTGTGACGTGGGTTGCCGCCCGCGCCGTGGGCCGCCGCATCCGCCGCTCCGCGCGGCCCGCGTCGCCCCCGCCGCCGCCCGCCCGCGAGGAGCGCGAGCCGGTGGAGATCGGCTGACGCGCATCTCCCGAAACGACGAAGGGCCCGGGCAAGCTCGCCCGGGCCCCTCGTCGTTCGTCGGTGTCCATCGTCCATCACCATCGACCTGTCGAATAGCGATTGTCGGCCATCTGCCGTCGACATCCACCTTCCAACATCAACCATCCAGCATCGACCATTCGACATCGACCGCCGAACCGACGACATCACCGTCGGCAGCTACATGTCTCGGACGCCGATGGTGCCGCAGGCGACGCGGGCGCCGGAGTTGCCGGACGGGTCGGTCATGTAGTCGTCCGCGTTGGCGTGGACCACGATGGCGCTGCCGTCGCCGTCGAAGATGTCGCCCCACGGCGTGGCCAGGTCCAGGTTCAGCGTGCCCGTGCCGTCTGCCGCGACCACCAGGTTGGGCATGTCGCCGCGGTGCGGGCCCTGCGGGTTCTGCGTGCCGTGCATGCGGTTGGTGGTGTTCAGGTGCGGCCCGGCGCTGGTGAACGCCGGCGCGTCGCAGCGGCCGGTGTTGTGGATGTGCGCGCCGTGCGTTCCCGGCGCCATGCCGTGCACCCGCAGCATCACGTGCGTGCCTGCGCCGCTGGGGCTCAGCGTCAGCATTCCCACCTCCTGCCCCTGCGCGTTCCGAAGCGTGGAGCGCATCGTCATCCCGCCGCCCTGCATGGTGGCGCAGCCCGCCAGCGCCACCATGGCCCCGCCCGTCACCCACTGTGAGATTCGCATCTTCCGGCTCCTGTACGCCTGATTTGGCTTGCACCTCCGCGGCGCCCGGCGGTCGCGCGGGCACCCGGCAGGCGGTGCATCAATAGGTGTGCCCACTCATCTACTAAGAAAGTAGTTGACAGCCGGGAAGCCGCGGATTATCATCCTACTACAACTTTAGTAGAAAGGGCCGGGGCCGTGGAGATCTCGTTTACCGAACGCGAGCTGGACGTGATGGGCGTGCTGTGGGACCTGGGCGGCGCGACGGTCAGCGAGGTGCGCGACCGCCTGGCCGACGACCTGGCCTACACCACGGTGCTCACGGTGCTGCGCACGCTGGAGGAGAAGGGCTACGCAGGCCACGTGGAAGAGGGCAAGGCGTACCGCTATCACCCGGCGGTGGCGCGCCAGGACGCCGGCACCACCATGCTGCGCCGCCTCACGCGCAAGCTGTTCAAGAACTCGCCGGAGCTGCTGCTCACGCACCTCGTCTCGGACCGCGGGCTCACCGAAGACGAGCTGAAGCGCATGCGGCAGCTGCTGGAGGACCGCCTCCAGGAGGACGCGCCATGATCGCGCAGTGGATGGCCTATGCCGCGGCGGTGGCGCTGATGTGCGGCCTGGGCGCCCTGGCCCTGGAGCGCGCGCTGGTGTTGTACGGACGTCCGACCCGCTGGGTGTGGGCCGCGGCGATGGCGCTCTCCGTCGCCGCTCCGGTCGCTGCCCGGGTCGCACCGCGCGCCGCATCGGAAGCTGCGCCCCTGGCCGCCGCGCCCGTCCCTCTACCGTCGGCCGTCGGGCCGTCTGCCGGCGGGACGATGGTGCCGCTCTCGGTGCTCCGCGCCATCGCGATGGCGGACGACGCGGAGCCGCGCACGGTATCGCTAGACACGCCGCTGCTCGTGGGGTGGACGGCCGCGTCGGCGGCGCTGCTGGCGGTGCTCGGCGGGCTGGCGATGACGCTCGTGCGGCGGCGGCGGGTGTGGCGGCGCGAGGTTCTGGACGGCGTGGCGGTGCTGGTGTCGGAAGATTCGGGGCCCGCCGTGGTGGGCCTGTTCCGCAGCGATATCGTGGTGCCCGAGTGGGTGCTGCACGCCTCGCCGGCCCAGCGCGAGCTGATGCTGGTGCACGAGGAGGAGCACGTGGCGGCAGGAGACCCCCGGCTGCTGGGCTTCGCCCTCGCGCTGCTGGTGCTGATGCCGTGGAGCCCGGCGCTGTGGTGGCAGCTGCGCCGCCTGCGGCTTGCCGTGGAGGTCGACTGCGACGCGCGGGTGCTCGCCCGCCGCGCCGACGTGAGGAGCTATGGCGCGCTGCTGCTGGAGATGGGGCGCCGCGCATCTGCCGGGATGCTCGCCGTGGCGGCATTCTCGGAACCCGTGTCCTTTCTGGAGAGGAGAATCCGCATCATGACCACCCCCAAGGTTCGCACCCGGCTGCTCCGCGCGAGCGGCTTCGCCGGTGTGGCGGTGCTGTTCGCCGCCGCCGCGTCCGCCACCCCGCGCCCGCAGCTTCCGCCCGCGGCGCCTCCGGCCCCGCCCGCGCCCGCCGCAGCGCCGCGAGCCGCCGTCGCTCCTGCCCCGCCCGCCGCGCCCGCCGTGCGAGTCCGTGCCGCCGTGGCACCGACGCCGCCGACCCCGCCCGCGGCGCCGGCCCGTCCGGCCCCGGCTCCCGCGCCTGCGAAGGCTCCGTCTCCGCCGCCGCAGCCCGCCGCGGCC
>DASRQW010000033.1 GCA_035696245.1 Longimicrobiaceae bacterium
GCGTTCATCAAGGGCGTGCTCGCTCCCATGCCGTTCCTGCGCATCATGCCCACCGGCGGCGTCACGCCGGAGAACGCGGGCGACTGGCTCCGCGCGGGCGCCGTCGCCGTCGGCCTCGGCAGCGCGCTGGTCGATCCGAAGCTCGTCGCCGTTGGTGACTTCGCAGCACTGACCACTCGGGCGAAGACGCTCACGGCGACCGTCGCCGAAGCGCGCGGAGGCGGCCGATGAAGCGCGTCGTCAGCTTCGGCGAGATGCTGCTGCGGCTGTCGCCCCCGGGGAGCGAGCGGTTCTTCCAGTCGCCCCAGCTCCGCACGTGGTTCGGGGGCAGCGAGGCGAACGTGGCCGTCAGCCTCGCGCACCTGGGCGTGCGAAGCGACTACGTGACGCGCCTGCCCGCCAACGCCGTGGGCGACGCGGCCCTGAGCGCCCTGCGCGCGGAAGGCGTGGGCACGCGCGCCGTCGTTCGCGGCGGCGACCGGCTGGGCATCTACTTCGTCGAGTCCGGCGCCGACGTCCGCGGCATGCGCGTCGTGTACGACCGCGCGGGTTCCGGCTTCTCGCAGATCGGCTCGGGTGACGTGGACTGGGAGGCGGTGCTGCACGGCGCGGACTGGTTCCACGTCTCCGGCATCACTCCCGCGCTGGGCGACGGCCCCGCGGCGGAGACGAAGCGCTCCATCGAAACGGCTCGCAGCCTGGGCGTGAAGGTGAGCATCGACCTCAACTTCCGCGTGGCGCTCTGGGCCGGGCGCGATCCGCGGCCCGTCATCCGCCCGCTCGTGCAGGGCTGCGACGTGCTCATCGGCAACCCCGGCGCCGTGCAGGCCATGCTGGGCATCGGCCCCGGCCTGGGCCATGAGTCGCCCGAGGTCTTCCGCCAGGTGGCGGGCGAGGTCGCCGACGACCTGGGCTGCCGCATGGTCGCCCTCACGCGCCGCGAGGTGATCTCCGCCAGCGAGCACGGCTGGAGCGCGGCGCTGTTCGACAAGCGCAGCGGGGAGATGCACGACAGCCGGCGGTGGCAGGTGCGCCTGGTGGACCGCGTGGGCGGAGGCGACAGCTTTGCCGCCGCGCTCATCCACGCGCTGCTCGCCGGCCGCGCGCACGCGGACGCGCTGGAATTCGCCACCGCGGCCAGCGCGCTCAAGCTCACCATCCCCGGCGACTTCAACCGCGTCACGGCCGACGAGGTCGAGCGGCTCCTCCAGCAACCGTCCCACTGATCCCCCGGCGGAAGCGAACCATGACCCCCATCTCCAACCAGCCCGCGGCCGGGCGCGACGTTCCCGCCGTGGCACCCAACCCAGACCGCATCCCGGAGACCCTGGCGGGCTTCGGCACGGCCGACGTGCCGCGCTTCGGCTACCGGTGGACGATCTGCGCGCTGCTCTTCGCCGCGACCACCATCAACTACGTGGACCGGCAGGTGCTGGGCATCCTGGCGCCCACGCTCCAGTCGCAGTTCGGGTGGAGCGAGTCGCAGTACGGCGACATCGTCTCGTGGTTCAGCCTGGCGTACGCGTTCGGTTTCCTGGGGATGGGGCGGCTGCTGGACCGCATCGGCGTCCGGCGCGGCTTCGCGTTCGCCATCGTGGCGTGGAGCCTGGCCGCGATGAGCCACGCGATCGCGAAGACGGCGGGCGGCTTCTCGGTCGCGCGGGCGGCGCTGGGGCTGGGCGAGTCCGGCAACTTCCCCGGCGCCATCAAGACGGTCGCGGAGTGGTTCCCCAGGCGCGAGCGGGCGCTGGCCACGGGCATCTTCAACGCGGGCAGCAACGTGGGCGCCGTGCTGGCGCCGCTGCTGGTGCCGTGGATCACGCTCGTGTGGGGCTGGCAGTGGGCCTTCATCGCCACGGGCGCGCTGGGCTTCGTGTGGCTCGTGGCGTGGCTCGCCATCTACCGCTCGCCCGAGGAGCACCCGCGAGTCACGCGCGGCGAACTGGGCTACATCCGCAGCGACCCGGTGGAGCGCACCGAGAACGTGCCGTGGCTCAGCCTGCTGAAGCACCGGCAGACGTGGGCGTTCTTCCTGGGCAAGTTCCTCACGGACCCCATCTGGTGGTTCTACCTGTACTGGCTGCCCAAATTCCTCGACAGTGCGTGGGGGATCAAACTTGGGAACCTGGCGCTGCCGCTCATCGTGATCTACGTGGTGGCGGACGTGGGCTCCGTCGCCGGCGGGTGGTTCAGCAGCATGCTCATCAAGCGCGGCTGGACGGTGAACCGCGGGCGGAAGACGGCGCTGCTCGTGGCCGCGCTGCTCATCGTGCCGACGATGTTCGCGCCGCACGCGAAGACGCTGTGGGTCGCCGTCGCCATCGTGAGCGTGGCCGCCGCGGCGCACCAGTGGTGGTCGGCGAACCTGTTCACGACCGCCAGCGACATGTTCCCGCGCCGCGCCGTGGGCTCCGTCGTCGGGATCGGCGGGTTCGCGGGGGCCATCGGCGGAGTGCTCTTCCAGCGCGCCACGGGCCGCATCCTGGACGCGACGGGCCACAACTACAGCATCATCTTCGTGATCTGCGGCCTGGCGTACGTCACCGCCTGGGTCATCATCCAGCTCCTCGCCCCGCGCCTGGAGCCCGCCCAGGTCGACGCGGTCGCATGACGACTCGGTAGATGCAGGGCAGGGAAGCGGGCACGCCGGAACGCCCGCATCCCCATCCCGAACCTGCACTTGTCTCATCTCCCCGCCGCCGCACGTTTATCGCCCGTCGCTCAGGGCCGATGAGAACCGCGCAGGCGCTGTAGATGTGCGGCGGAGATGCGCGCCGGGCCAAACGGTGGACGGGTGCTCCCACGTCCCCCGATCCGACGGAAGACCTCACGCGGAGGCGCGGAGCCGCGGAGGAACTACCGGATACGTGAGCTGTTCTCCGCGTCCTCCGCGTCTCCGCGTGAGACGCCGTTACAAAGACGCGGAGGAGCTTCCGGCGCGAGGTTTCGACGTCCGCCGATCCGACAGAGGAATTTGTTCCGATCCGGAGCATGCTTTGAATAAACCGATACCTCACGGCCGTGATCGCCGTAGTGGTACGCTAATGCTGAGATCCGGGCTGGATCGCAGACGGTGATGCAGCGACGTCAAATGTGCACGTTGCGCGCAGGCGAGAGGGTGCTTACATTCGGTGCTTATATTGTTCCGTGACAGAACAAAAGAATCGGTGGCCGTCGAACGCTTCCGATCTCGCCCTCCGGTGGACCTTCTCTGCGCCTTTCGCCGCGCCTCCACCGTGACCGCGGTTCCACATCTCGATGCAGACGGACGGCGCCCGCCCCGCGCGATGCCATCCCTTCGATGAACGAACGCGCTCCCGTACGAACGACCGTCCGGCGGCGCGGACCCTCTCGGTGCTCGTTTCCCGTCCGGCACGCCCGGACCGCAGCCGCCCGAACGCAGGTGTCCCGTTGAAGATGCCAGCCGACGCCACCTCCCGCCGCCCCCGGGCAGCGCACGCCGCCCCGGCGCAGCGCGCCTCGCCCAGCGTGCGCGGGTCTCCCCCGCTTCACCCCGAACGCAACGGGAGGCGAGCCGGCCTCTAGCGACGTCCTACGGCGGCCGACCGGCCGACAAGTGCAGCACCCCCGGTTCAGAAACGCGCTACCTACCTCCAGGAGAGTCCACATGCGCTGGACGCGAGCACTGACCCTCTTCCTTCTCCTCCTCTGTCCGGCTCCGGCCGTGCTGGCGCAGTCCGGCACGGGCACGGTGATCGGCACGGTGGTGGACGCCCAGACGGCGCGGCCGGTGGCCGACGCCGCCGTGACCGTGTCGGGCACGCAGCGCGGCGCCGTGACCGGCGCCGACGGCCGCTTCACCGTGGCCGGCGTGCCCAGCGGCTCGCACACGGTGCACGTGAGCAAGCCCGGCTACACCGCGGCCGACCAGACCGTCGCCGTCGCCGCGGGCGCGACCGCGAACGTCTCGGTCCGCATCGCCGCCGCGGCCGTGCAGCTCCAGAGCCTGGTCGCGGTCGGCTACGGCACGCAGAGCCGCCGCAACGTGACCGGCTCGGTGAGCACGGTCGACCTCACGGCGGCGCAGTCGGCGCCGGTCGCCTCGTTAGACCAGGTGCTCCAGGGCACCGCGCCGGGCGTGCAGGTGACCACGGCGAGCAGCGAGCCGGGCGGCGCGCTGTCCATCCGCATCCGCGGCACGTCGTCGATCACCGGCAACGCCGAGCCGCTGTACGTGATCGACGGCTTCCCCATCGAGAACGACATCGAGGGCTCCAGCGTCGGCAACGGCGGGCGCACGCGCACCACGCCCACCAACCCGCTCGCCACGCTGAACCCCAGCGACATCGAGTCGGTGAGCGTGCTCAAGGACGCGTCGGCCACGGCCATCTACGGCGCCCGCGGCGCGAACGGCGTGGTGATCATCACCACCAAGCAGGGCCGCGGCACCAAGCCGCAGTTCAGCCTGGACTACTACACCGGCACGCAGTCGGTCGCCAAGAGGTACGACCTGCTGAACGCGCAGGAGTACATGGACTACGCGAACCAGTTCGCGGCCAACGCCAGCACGCCGTACGTGCCGTTCCCGGACAGCACCCGCGCCCGCATCGTGGCGGCGGGGCTGGACACGGACTGGCAGGACCAGGTGTTCCGCCGCGCGGGCCTCCAGAACTGGCAGCTTTCGGTGCGCGGCGCCACGGCGACGGGCTCGCCCACGCGCTACGCGCTGTCCGGCGGCTACTTCGACCAGGAGGGCATCGTGGCCGGGTCGGGCATCCGCCGCTACTCGGCGCGGGTGAACCTCAACCAGGCGCTGGGCAGCCGGGTGGAGCTGGGCGGCTCGTTCAGCGCCAGCCAGGCGCGCAGCAAGAGCGTGCCCACCGCCGGCCAGCAGAACGCGAACGCCGGCGCGGTGAGCGCGGCGCTCCAGTACGTGCCCATCCTTCCCGTCCGCCGGGCCGACGGCACGTACTCGTACATCAACACCGACCTGAACGCGTACAACTCGCTGCTCGACGCGCCGCAGACGCCCAACCCGGTGTCGCTGACCAACGAGGTGCGCGACTCGCTGAGCGACACGCGCCTGCTGGGCAACCTCTTCGGCCAGGTGTCGCTGCTCCAGGACCTGAAGCTGCGCGTGAGCCTGGGCACCGACTACGCCAGCCGCTGGCGCAACACGTACTACCCGCGCACCACGCTGCGCGGCGGGCAGAGCAACGGCGAGGCGATCCGCGCCGAGGCGGCCACGGCCAGCTGGCTGAACGAGAACACGCTCACGTACGACCACGACTTCGGCGACAAGCAGAGCCTGCAGGTGCTGGGCGGGTACACGCGCCAGAGCACCACGCTGGACGGCTCGAACATGAGCAACACGCAGTTCGTGAGCGACATCACCGGCTACTTCGACATCGGCGCCGGCACGCAGGAGGGCGGGCCCAGCATCTCGTCGCGCCGCACGCAGCAGACGCTGGAGTCGTACCTGAGCCGCGTCAACTACTCGCTGCTCGACCGCTACCTCTTCACGCTCACCTACCGCGCCGACGGCTCGTCGCGCTTCGCGGCCAGCAAGAAGTGGGGCTCGTTCCCGTCGGCCGCCTTCGCCTGGCGCGCCAGCGAAGAGCCGTGGCTGCACCTGAACCACCTGGACGACCTGAAGTTCCGCGCCTCGTACGGCCTGGTGGGCAACCCGTCCATCCGCCCGTACCAGTCGCTGTCGCGCCTGAACGACCAGGGCTACTCGTTCGGCGGCAGCCCGTACTCGGGCTACTACCCCGTGGCCGTGGGCAACCCCGACCTCACGTGGGAGACCACGCGCCAGGCCGACTTCGGCGTGGACCTGGCCTTCATGAACCGCTTCACCCTCACGGCCGACTACTACCGCAAGCGCACGAACGACCTGCTGCTCCAGATCAGCCTGCCGTTCGAGACGGGCTTCGAGAGCGCGCTGGCCAACCGCGGCTCGGTGGAGAACCACGGCTTCGAGGTGGGGCTGGACACGCGCATCCTCAGGGGCGACAAGGGCGCCTTCGGGTGGCGCGCGAACCTGAACTTCGCCCGCAACACCAACAAGGTGACCAGCCTGGGCGGCCCGGACCGCATCTTCGCGGACCTGATCACCACCGACTACAACCTGCCGGGCACGCTGATCCAGGTGGGCAAGCCCATCGGCGTCTTCTACGGCTTCAAGAGCGCGGGCGTGATCCGCGACTCGGCCGAGGCGGCGGCCATCACCTACAAGAACTTCAACGGGCAGACGTTCAAGCCCGGCGACATGCGGGTGCTGGACATCGACGGCGACGGGCAGATCACGCTCAACGACCGCACCGACATCGGCGACCCCACGCCGGACTTCACGGTGGGCCTCACCAACACCTTCAGCTTCCGCGGCTTCGAGCTGACCGGGCTGCTCCAGGGCTCGTACGGCTCCAAGATCCTGAACGTGAACCGCATCCGCACCGAGAGCTCGCCGCGCGTGAACGTGTCGCGCGAGCGCTTCTTCGACGCGTGGTCGCCCACCAACCCGAACGGCTCGTTCCCGCGGGTTGGCGAGAACCCGAACCAGGTGGGCACCAACAACTTCACCAGCAACCTGCTGGAAGACGGCTCCTACCTGCGCCTTCGTACGCTGACGCTCACGGCGCCGCTGCCGGGGCCGCTCGCGCGCCGCGCCAGGCTCACCAGCTCGCGGGTGTACGTGACGGGCACCAACCTGTTCACCATCAGCGACTACTCGGGCTTCGACCCGGACGTGAGCAGCCAGAGCGTGGGCAACACCAACCGCGGCATCGACATCGGCGCGTACCCGCTGGCGCGCACCGTCACGCTGGGGCTGAGCCTGACCTACTGAGCGCGCGGCGGGCCGGGGCCCCCATTGGGACCCGGCCCGCCGCCACGAGCTTCCGCAAACCTCTCTTCTGCTCCCGGGAGAACGTATGAAGAAACAGCTTGGAGCCGCGGCGCTCCTCGCCCTGGCGGCGGCCACGGCCGCCTGCCACGACAAGTTCCTCACCGAGGTGCCCACTGACTTCGTGGCCCCGGAGAACTTCTACCGCAACGAGGGCGACGCCCTGGCCGCAGTGAACGCCGCCTACGCCAGCTTTATCACGCTGCCGTCGCCGCTGTCCAGCAGCGACTACGTGGGCCGCAACTTCTGGATGCTCACCGAGTACCCCACCGAGGTCTCGACCAGCCGCCTGAGCGCGGCCAACGAGCGCAGCATGATCGGCGACTACCACACGCAGTTCTCGTCGTCGCACACCTACGTGGAGGGCGTGTACCAGGCGGCCTACGCCGGGATCAACCGCGCCAACTCGGTGATCGCGCACGTGCCCACCGTGGAGATGGACGCCACCCGCCGCGACCAGATCGTGGGCGAGGCCAAGTTCATCCGCGCGCTGCACTACTACTGGCTGGCCGGCCTCTTCGGCGGCGTGCCGCTGAAGCTGGACGAGACGCAGAAGATCACCGACGCGGGCCTCCCGCGCGCCAGCGCCGCCGAGACGTGGGCGCAGGTGGAGAAGGACCTCCAGGAGGCGGCCGCCGTGCTGCCCGCCAGCTGGCCAGGCTCGGACTACGGCCGCGCCACCAAGGGCGCCGCCGTCGCCCTGCTCGGCAAGGCGTACCTGCAGAGCGCGGCCACGGTGCCGGGCGCCGCGGCAGACTACCAGAAGGCGGCAGACGCCTTCCGGCAGGTGATGGGGATGGGCTACTCGCTCGACGCGAACTACGGCAGCCTCTTCGACGGCAGCAACGAGCGCAGCCCCGAGATCATCTTCTCGCTCCAGAACATCCGCGTCTCCGGCTACGGCGGCCGGCTCACCGAGTGGTTCTCGCCCATCACCAGCCCGGCGATCTACGCGGGCGGCGCGCAGAACCAGGTGCAGGCCGAGCGTCCCTTCTACGACTCGTACGCCGCCACCGACATCCGCAAGGCGGGCACCTGGCTCACCTCGTTCACCAACGGCAGCAAGACGGTGACGTGGGCGTGGACGTCGGGCATCCAGACCACGGCGAACTACGGCTCCACGGGCCCCGCGCCGCGCAAGTACCTGGACCTCGGCAGCGCCGACGGCGGGGCCGAGGCGCCGGACGTGATCGTCGTGCGCTACGCCGACGTGCTGCTCTCGCTGGCCGAGGCGATCAACGCCACCGCCGGCCCCACCACCGAGGCGTACGGGCTGGTGAACCAGGTGCGCGCCCGGGCCAAGGTGGGCAACCTGGCCACGGGCCTCACCGCGCCGCAGTTCCGCGACGCGGTGTTCCTGGAGCGGCGCTACGAGCTGGCGCTGGAGATGGAAGGCGTGTTCGACAACCGCCGCAACTGGGACTGGGCCAAGGCGCGGGTGGAGGCCAACATGGCCCAGATCAGCACCATGAACCGCAGCCCGTTCACCAGCAGCGTGGAGAAGTTCGACGCGCGCCCCATTCCCGACAAGTGGCGCCTGTACCCGATCCCGGCGCGCGCCTGCGAGCTCAACCACGAGCTGACGCAGAACCCCGGCTGGGACGACGGCATCTGCAAGCCGTCCAGCGGCACCTGACCGACGAGTGAGACACGGCAGGGCATCTTCCGACAAGATTCGGGAGATGCCCTGTTCAGCACGAAGACGAGACACCGCCCGCGGGCGGGCGACGCCGTTCGGCCCGCCCGCCCG
>DASRQW010000034.1 GCA_035696245.1 Longimicrobiaceae bacterium
AGGCCACGCTGCCGACGAGGGCTGCGCGACCGCCCGCACCGCCCGCGAGGAGTTCGAGTGCCGCGCCGGCCACACGCGCTCGGACGCCTGTGGCGAGGCGCGAGCCGCCCTGCGCCGCAGCACCGAGGCCCGCCGCGCCACCGAGAGCCGCAGCGAGGCGCTGGTCGCCCGCATCGGCCGGGTGTGCGGCGAGGGGCACGCGGCGAGCGAAGCCTGCGCCGACGTCCGCTCGGAGCGCGCGACCTTCGCCTGCCGCGAGGGCCACGCCAAGTCCGACGCCTGCACCGAGGCCCGCGCCGCCCTCCGCCGCTCGCGCGCCGCGCAGGCCGAGGCGCGTGCCGCATCGCCGTCGCGCAAGTCGTCGGCCTCCACGACCAGCGCGCGCCGCAAGCACGCGAACTAACCGGACGCGGTCACGCACCGCGGCATCGCACTCCAGACGGCCCCCGGCGAGACGCTTCGCCGGGGGCCGTTTTTCCGCGTCCGCGAAAATGGCTTTTCGAGCGCGGCAGATGGCGCTCCGGGCGGCGGACCTGCTCCGTGGGTGGGTCTGCGGCTTGCGGCAGGGGGCCCCGCCGATTTTTCGGAAGAGGTTGCAGGGGCACCTCTTCCACGTTCCACCAAGTCCCGGAGGGATCCATGAAGCTGAACCGCATCGTGCCGCTCGCCGCCGCCGTCGTCGTCTCCGCCGCGGCCACGCAGGCGCAGGGCCAGACCACCACCGGCAGCGGAAGCGGCACCGGCCAGGGCACCACCACCTCGACCACCAGCAGCCGCGGATCGACGACGACGCAGAGCACGACCAACGCGTCGCACAGCGGCACCACGCGCTCGCGCACCGGCAGCACGACGGGCACCACCACCGGCCCCGGCGGTCCCGGCGCCGCCCGCAACGGCAGCCAGACCACCGGCAGCGGCTCGGGAACCGGGAACGGCTCGGGAATGAGCGGAAGCGGCATGAACGACGGCGGGATGAGCGGCTCCGGCAATGGGAACGGGATGAGCGGCTCGGGCCAGGGCGACGTGAACAACGGCGCGGCCAGCGGCTCCGCGAACGGCACCAGCGGCAGCCGCGCCCGCCACATGCGCGTCCGCAAGGACGGCTGACGCGTCACCGCTTCGCGTTCGCAGCGAAGCAACTCCAGGCGAGCCCGGCCCGTCGGCCGGGCTCGCCGCGCGCGGAGGATCGCCGGTGAAACGACATCCGCCGTACTCGCGAGATGTACGTCCTTGGGATCTGCCGGAGATGTGGGAGGGAGATGCGTGGGGGCGAGGCGTCGGCGGTGGTGCGCGGATGCGATAAATCGCACCCCTACCTGTGGATAGGCTTGTTCGTGAGGGCGGAGATGATCGGCATTGTGCGGATCGCGGTGGCGGTGGCGGTGGCGGTGCTGACGGCGTCGAGCGGGTGCTCGGGCGCAGCGTCTGGCGCGGCCCGGGCGCGGGAGGTCGCGACGGCCGATTCATCGTCTGCGGCGCGGTCGCTGTGGGCGGACACGCTGGCGGGGGTGCGGCTGGATTCGGTTGCGGCGGCGGACAGCGCGGCGGCGGCGCGCGACTCGGCCGCGCAGCCGCCGGTGGCGGAAGCGCGGCGGATCGTGGTGTCGCTGGAGCGGCGGCGGCTGTGGTGGATAGACGGGGAGGACACGCTTCTCACCACGCCCATCGCGGTGGGCAAGTCCGAGCGGCTGCGTTTCGGGAAGCGCGTGTGGGCGTTCGACACGCCCACGGGCTACAGGCGCGTGATCGCCAAGGGGCGCGACCCCGTGTGGACGCCGCCGGAGTGGCACTACGCCGAGCTGGCGCGCGACAGCTCGCTCGCGCTGGTGCACCTGCGGCGCGGGCGCGACGTGCCGCTGGGCGACGGCAGCGTGATGGAGGTGCGCGGCGACCGCGTCGGCCGGGCGATGCCGGACGGGACGTGGGAGGAGATGCCGCCGGACGAGGAGGTCGTCTTCGGCGACACGCTGTTCGTGCCGCCGGAGGGGACGGTGAACCGGCGCGTGGAGGGGGAGCTGGGGCGCTACAAGCTGGAGTTGGGCGACGGCTACATGATCCACGGCACGCGCGACTCGGCATCCATCGGCCGGGCGGCGACGCACGGATGCATCCGCGTGCCGGCCAAGGGCCTGGCGTACCTGTACCGGCACGTGCCGGTGGGCGCGCAGGTCTACATCTACTGACCGCGCTCCATCTCGTCCAGCACGCCGGCGGGGATGCCGTTCACCGCGCCGTACTTCTCACGGTAGATGGCACGCGCCAGGCTCGCCACGTCCGGCGCCTCGCCGCCGCCGCGGAACATGAGCGACATGGGGATGCGGTGGATGCCGTCCACCGGCGGCTGCACGTATCGCCCCGGCAGCACCCGCCCGCCGCGCGCGAGGAACCACCGCACCCGCCGCTCACGCATCTCCCGCTCTTCCGCGGATGCGGCGTCCATCACGCTCTCCACCTCCCACACCAACCCGCGCGGCGTGAGCCCCATCTGCCGAACCCGCTCTTCTCCCACGTGCTGCACGTGGTCGAGCAGCGCGCCGCCCACTCCCCCGCCCCGCCGCGCCGGGTCCGTCGCGAGGTAGACGCAGAACACGACCGCGGGCGCACGAAGCACGTGCAGCGTGGCGATGCCCACCGTCTCGCCATCCACCACCTCACGGATGGCGGCGCCGACGCCCAGCCGCATCGCCGCGACGATGGCCTCGCGCGGCTCGCGTTCGGGAGATGGGAAGCAGCCTTCGTAGATGCGCCACCAGGCGGCATCGGCGAGGAGGGCGGGTTCGGTGAGCGTCTGGGGCATGGGGGCCCTCACCCGGCTCGTTCCTCGCCTGCCCTGAAAAGAAAGTGATCTTCGCGAAATCACCGAAATGGTGATGTAGCAACACTTTCATCCGCTAGGGTGAGCGAAGCTCGTGGACGACTCTCCCGCAAGCGGGAGAAGGAACGGGGCTGGCGTGGCCTGGGGTCGTAGTGGGTCAAGGCGGCCTCCTCGCTCCTGCAGCGATAGCGACTCGCGCTGCGCGCTGCGGGAGGGCGGGTCGAGCGAGATCGGTGCGGACGGCTACCCACCTCGTCCGCAGGATCGCCGCATTTCCGAGCCGGGCGTTTCTATCCACCCGGACGAAGGCGATGCGTCTATCGAAACGCGAGGCTGGTGCGGCAGCAGGCCACGCCGGTGGCCTTCGCGCGTTTGTAGCCCCGCGGGTTTACCCGCCAGGGCGGTGCCGCCGCGTCGATTCTAGCGGCTCGCGTCGGCGGCGGCGCATCTCCGGATGTCCATCTCCCCGCGCGTGCTTTCGGGCCGCAGTCCGGCCATGTATCTCACGAAGCGCATCTTCCGCCGCACATCTCCTGACACACGAACGGCGCTGGAGCTCTCGCGAGTCCCGCGCCGTTCGCCGTTCATCTGACGTCCAACGTCTACCATCTCGCCCGACGTGACGGGAACGTCAGCCCGTCGCGGCGAGGAGCGGGTGGGCGGCGCCCCAGCCGGGGATGGCCTCGAAGACCTTGAGGGCGAAGGCGACCTTGCCGAACGGGGCGCTCACCTGGACGCCCTGGATCATGGGCAGCGCCTCGGCGAGCATCTCCTGGGCGATGAGCGTGCCCTCCTCGGCGCCCTGCTCCTTGCCGAGCGCGCTCGCCCGCCGCATCCGGTCCAGAACGGCGTCCGGGATGACCACGCCGGGCACCTCGTTCGCCATGAACTCGGCGTTGCGCGCGGACGTGAGCGGCCAGATCCCGGCCACGATAGGGATGCGGATCCCGTCGCGGTCGATGCGGTCCACGAACTTCCGCAGCTGCGCCAGGTCGAACACCGGCTGGGTGATGGCGTACTCGGCGCCCGCCTCCACCTTCCAGTAGAAGCGCTTCATCTCGTGCTCGAAGTCCTCGGCTCCGGGGTTCACGCCAACGCCCACGACGAAGCTGGTGGGCTCGCCCAGCACGTTGCCGCCGGGATCGAGGCCGCGGTTGAGCCGCGTCGCCAGGTTCGTGAGCCCGATGGCGTCGATGTCGAAGACCGCCGTCGCGTCCGGGTACGGACCCATCTTGGGCGGGTCGCCGGTGATGAACAGCATGTTGCGCAGCCCCAGCGCCTGCGCGCCCAGCAGGTCCGACAGCATCCCGAGGAGATTGCGGTCGCGGCAGCAGTAGTGGATCACCGGCTCGATCCCCACCTTCTGCTGGATGAGCAGCGCCGTGGCCAGCGCGCCCATGCGGCTCTGCGCGCGCGGGCCGTCGGGCACGTTCACGCCGTCCACGCCGGCGGCCTTCAGCATCTCCACGCCCTTCAGCATCTCCGCCGGGTTGCTGCCGCGCGGCGGCACGATCTCCACCGTGGTCAGGAACTCGCCGCGGGCCAGCTTGGCGCCCCACTCGCTGCGCTGCTCCAGCGGCACCGGCTCCAGCGCCTTCGACGCGCCGCCGTCGCCGCCGTCCGCTTCGGTGCCGACCGCGAAGATGCGCTTCTCGCCGCCGGGGGCCAGCATCCGCACCGCGTCGCGCATGCGGGCGATGTGGTCCGGCGTGGTGCCGCAGCAGCCGCCCACGATGCGCACGCCCTTGCGGATGAGCCGCGCCGCGTACGTCGCCATGTACTCCGGCGACGCCATGTAGATCATCCGCCCGTCCACCTCACGCGGCAAGCCTGCGTTGGGCTGCGTGCTGATGGGGTGCGTGGTCGCGCCGGCCATCTGCTCGACGACCTGGAGCATGGCGTGCGGCCCCACGCTGCAGTTGAGGCCGACGACGTCCGCGCCCCATTCGGACAGGCGCTCGGCGAGCACCGTGGCCTCGGTGCCGTACGGCGTGCGGCCGTCCTCGCGGATCACCATCTGCGCCACCACGGGCAGGTCGCACAGTCCCTTCACCGCCTCCAGCGCGCGGCGGATCTCCTCCAGATCGCTGAACGTCTCCAGGATGAAGAGGTCCACCCCGCCCTCCAGCAGCGCCGCGGCCTGCTCGCGGAACAGCTCGCGCGCCTCGTCCACCGACGTGGGCCCGTACGGCTCGATGCGCAGCCCCAGCGGCCCGATCGCCCCGGCCACGCAAGCGCGCCCGCCCGCCGCGCCACGCGCGATCTCGGCCGCGCGCACGTTGATCTCGTGCAGGCGGCCGTCCAGCCCGTGCTTGGCCAGCTTGAGGCGGTTGGCGCCGTAGCTGTTGGTCTCCAGCACCTCGGCACCCGCGCGGGCGTAGGCCCGGTGCACGTCGGCCACCAGCTCGGGCTGCACCAGGTTCAGCTCGTCGTACGAGCGGTTGATGTACACGCCGCGCGCGTACAGCATGGTGCCCATCGCACCGTCGAACAGGTGCGGACGGCCGTCCTGGAGAAGCTCACGGAAGTCTGGCATTGCGTTCCTGCGTGGGTGCGTTCCCGGCCCCGCGCTACGGGGTGTCGGGGAAGACGACGGGGGTGCGGCCGGTCACGGCCACGTACCACACCACGCGTCCCTGTGGGTCCAGCCCGAACTGCGTGGCGCCCTTCTGCGGCGCGCACGAGGCGGCGCCGCTGCCGGGCGCGTACACCCAGCGGCGGGCGGTCTGCGGACGCAGGCGGTCCAGCGTGCTCTCGGCCTGCGCGGGAGGGGTGCCGCCGGGAAACTGCTCCGCCAGGTCGTCCAGCGACCCGGTGGGGCACGCGCGGCCCGGCCGCCCAAGCGCAGCGGCCACGGCAGACGTGTCGGCGCCCAGGGCGACGTGGCTCACCTGGCGCTCGCGGCGCCGGTCGCCGCTCAGCAGCACCCAGGCTAGGGCGATGACGCCCAGGGCGACGATGACGAGGGTGGCGTTCCGGCCGCTGTGCTTGCCGCCGACCGTCCGGCCGACCGTGTGGGCACGAGTTACGATGGGACCCTCCCCTGGTGTGGAATGACGTGCTGAACGGCGGATGCGGGAAAACGCCCCGCCGCTTGCACGTTCTCTGCCGGGCTGCGGAGAGTGGACGTAGCGTCGTCCGATGGACCGCTGCTCGCTCGGGGGGATGCCCCCTCCCGCTCGCTTAGGCTCGCACCCTCCCCCGCAAGCGGGAGAGGGTTGGGGGTTCGCTTCGTTCCCCCGGCTTCATCGCCTCCGCCGCGCATCTTCGGTCGAGTAGCAGCCCGCGCTGGCGAGCTTCGCGCCGTCGTAGCCCGGCGCGTTCACGCGCCCGGGCGGTGCCGCTGCGTCCCCCATCCTCCGAAATTTCTGCGTTCCTACCACCGCATCGTCATCTTCCCGGCGAACGACACTCCCTGCATCTCATCGCCGACGGGCTTGGGGGCGCGGGATACATCTCCACCGGGACGCTCAGGCCGCTCCTCCCGCCCTCACCCCCCCGCCGTCGAGAAGTATTTGGCGGCGGGGTGGTGGACGACGAGCGCGGCAGTGGACTGCTCGGGGTCGAGCTGGAAGCCCTCGGTGAGGCCCACGCCGATGGCCTGCTTCACCGGCAGAACCTTGAACAGCACCTCGTGCTGCTCCACGTCCGGGCACGCAGGGTATCCCCACGAGTACCGCAGCCCCTGCTCGCCCGCCAGCCCCAGCTCCGCGCGCACCCTGCGGTTCACGTACTCGGCCGCGCCCTCGGCCGTCTGCACGCTGAAGCCGTGCAGGAAGTAGCCTTCGCTGTAGTCGCCGCTCTTGTTGCGCTTGTCGATGAACTCCGCCGCCTTGTCGCCGCTGGTCACCACCTGTAGCGGCAGCACGTCCTGCGGCCCCTGGCCGTTCAGCGGGCGGAAGTAGTCGGCCAGGCACAGCTGCTCGCGGTCTTCCTGGCGCGGGAACGAGAAGCGCCCGATCTCGCGCGTGCGGTCCGCCGGGTCGAACACCACCACGTCGTCGCCGTCGCGGCCCGCGGGGAAGTAGCCATACACGGCGCGGGGGCGCAGCCAGCCCTGCGTGCGCGCCTCCAGCGTGTAGCGACGCAGGCGCGGCTCGAAATCCTCGCGCACCACGCGGTCCCACTCCTCGCCCTTGAGGTTGCGCGCGCCCCACTGCATGCGGTACAGCGTGTTCCGGTCGATGCACTCCACCACGTCGTCCACCGGGATGGGGTCCAGCACCTTGATCCCCCAGAACGGCGGCTGCGGCACGTCGGCCACGGGCACCGCCGGGTTCTCGCGCGACGAGGGGCGCAGGCCCTTCGCCTTCTCGCGGTTGCGGTTGTACTCCTCCGTCCGGCGGATCATCTCCTCGTTGTGCCCGCGCACGAAGTCGTCGCGCGTCTCCGCGTCCTGAAGCCGGTCCATCACCGCAAGGCCCTCGAAGGCGTCCTTGCAGTAGAACATGCCCTGCGGGTACGGCTGCCCATCGCCCACCATCGCCGCGCTGCGCACGAAGCTGGGGTTGATGGCCGCGCCGCCCACGAGGAGCGGATACTCCAGCCCGCGCTTGAACAGCTCCTGCGCCGCCAGCGGCATCTGCTTGGACGTGGAGACGAGCAGCGCCGAGAGGCCGATGGCGTCGGCCCCCACCTCCTGCGCCTTCTCCAGGATGGTGTTCACCGGCACCTGCTTGCCCAGGTCGAACACCGTGTAGCCGTTGTTGGTGAGGATGGTGTTCACCAGGCTCTTGCCGATGTCGTGCACGTCGCCGTACACCGTGGCGAGCACCACCTTGCCCTTGGTCTGCCCCTCCGCCTTCTCCAGGTAGTTCTCCAGCCGCGCGACCGCCTTCTTCATCACCTCCGCGCTCTGGAGCACGAAGGGCAGGATCAGCTCGCCCGCGCCGAACTTGTCGCCCACCTCCTTCATGGCGGGCAGCAGCACCCCGTTCAGCACCGGCACGGCGCCCAGCTTCTGCACGGCTGCGTCGATCAGGTCCTCGATCCCGTCCTTCTTGCGGTGTAGGATCTTCCAGTGAAGCGCGCCCTCCGGCTCCATCTCGGCCGTGGGGTCGACGGTGCTCTCCTGCTCCGCGCCCTTGCTCTCGTAGAACGAGATGAACGACGCCAGCGGGTCGTTCGCCTCCGTGCGCCGGTCGTAGATGAGGTCGTCGGCCAGGCGGCGCTCCTCGTCCGGGATCTCGGCGTACGGGCGCACGTGGGCCGGGTTGATGATGGCCGTGTCCAGCCCCGCCTCCACGCAGTGGAAGAGGAAGACCGAGTTCAGCACCGCCCGCGCGTGCGGCGCCAGGCCGAAGCTCACGTTGCTGACGCCCAGCGTGGTGAGCACGCCGGGAAGCTCGCGCTTGATGGCGCGGATTCCGTCCATCGTCTCCACGGCGGACCGGCGGAACTCCTCGTCGCCCGTCGCGAGCGTGAAGGTCAGCGCGTCGAAGATGAGCGCGTCGGCCGGCAGCCCGAACTCGCCCGTGGCGATGTCGTAGATCTTCCGGGCGACGGTGAGCTTGTCGGCTGCCGTCTTCGCCATCCCGCCGACCTCGTTGTCGATGGTCAGCGCGATCACCGCGGCGCCGTGGGCGGCGACGGCCGGCAGGACGGCGTCGATGCGCTCGCGGCCGTTCTCCAGGTTGATCGAGTTGACGATGGCGCGGCCGGGCGACTGCTTCAGCGCCGCCTCGATCACCGCCGGCTCCGTGCTGTCGATGCAGAGCGGCGAGTCCACGCCCTGCGAGAGCAGCTTCACGACCGAGCGCATCTGCTCGTCCTCGTCCTGCCGCTCGGTGAGCGCCACGCACACGTCCAGCACGTGCGCGCCGCTTTCCGTCTGGTCCCGCGCGACGCCCAAAATGCCGTCGTAGTCGTCGGCGAGGAGGAGACGCTTCACCTTGCGGCTGCCCTGCGCGTTGACCCGCTCGCCGATCATGGTCGGCGCGGGCTGCTGGATGAGGTCGGTCGCGCGAATTCCGGACGAGAGGCGCGGGACTCGTTCTACGACGCGCTCCTTGGGCTTCGCACCGTCCAGCTTCTCGATGAGCTGGCGCAGGTGCTCGGGCGTGGTGCCGCAGCAGCCGCCCACGACGGAGACGCCGAAGTCGCGGACGAACTCGTTCAGCATCTCCGCGAACGGGCCGGGCTCCAGCGGATAGACCGCGTCGCCGCCCTCGTTGTGCGGGATGCCCGCGTTGGGGATGCAGGAGATGGGAAGCGGCGAGTTCTCGCCCAGCCAGCGGATGGGCTGGCGCATGTGCTCGGGGCCGGTGGAGCAGTTGAGGCCCACCACGTCGGCCCCCAGCGCCTCCAGCGTCGTCAGCGCCGCGCCGATGTCGGTGCCCAGAAGCATGCGGCCGGACGTGTCCAGCGTGACCTGCACCTGAAGCGCGACCGGCCGGGTCGCCGCACGGATCGCGTCGCGGCAGCCGAAGATGGCGGCCTTCACCTCCAGGATGTCCTGCGACGTCTCGATCAGCAGCACGTCCACCCCGCCCTCGATCAGCGCCTCGGCCTGCTCGCGGAACACGGGCACGAGCTGGTCGAACGTGATGTTGCCGAGCGTCGGGTCAGAGGCGGACGGGAGGAAGCCCGACGGGCCGATGGAGCCGGCCACGAAGCGCGGCTTCTCCGCGGTGCTGAAGCGGTCGGCCACGCGGCGGGCGAGCGACGCCGCGGCCACGTTGATCTCGCGGACCTCGTCGCCCAGCCCGTACTCGGCCAGGGTGATGCGGTTGGAGCGGAAGCTGTCCGTCTCCAGCACGTCGCAGCCCACCTCCAGGAACGAGGCGTGGATCTCCTCGATCACGTCCGGCCGGGTGACCACCAGATAGTCGTTGCACCCCTCCAGCCGCTCGCCGCCGAAGTCGACCGGCGTGAGGTGGTAGCGCTGGATGGAGGTGCCCATGGCGCCGTCGAACACGAGCACGCGCTCGCGCAGGGCGGCAAGGTACGGCGGGAGCGTTCTCTGCTTCTGCATCTGGATCACGAACACCTGAAATGGAAAAAGGCCCCGCGACTGGTGAGTGCGGGGCCTGGCGTACCGATCTGGGAAGATCCGGTTTTCAGCTCCGACTCTTTAGCGTTTTTTTAGGTGGTCGCAAGCGGTCGCGCAAATCCATCCACCGCACGCTCGTGGCGTGCTCCGAACAATCTATGCGCCACGCCGGGGAACGCAAGTCTTCCCGCGATCCGGTCTTACATCCCCGGCCAGAACTCGGAGCGGGCCGCAGGCATCCCTCCGAATCCCCCGCTACGCCGCTCATCCGCGGACGCACATCTTACAAGACGGTTGATGTGGAGCCGGCTTCACAACTCCGCGTCGGGAGATGTACGGTTCAGACGATGCAGCGCGTGGCGTTCCCGCATCGATTTCTCTGGCGCAGAATCAAAGGTAATACCCGGTCTGTATCCGCAGATGTGTGTCGCTGGGCATCTCGCGACTCGTGGAACACGCGGAGTGGCGTGAGGACTAAAGGCGCGCATCTTGCGCCCTGGCGGATCAGGGACTACGCTCACGTCCCCGATCCTCATCCCAACACCCCCCGGAGGAAACCCATGCGTAACAAGCTGAAGCTGAACGTCGACTCGCTCACCATCGCGTCGTTCAATACGACCGGCGCGGCGGCGGAGAAGCCGGGCACCGTGGTCGGCAACGCGACGCCCTGTACGTTCAACATCTCGGGCTGCGTCGCGACGTACCACACCTGCGCCTCGTTCGACCGCACCTGCTGAGAACGACGGAGGGCGCGGCCTATCCTCCCGGCCGCGCCCTCCCATCCACCGCTCCCACGGCATCACCGCCGGACGCGCTTGCCCCGTCCGCCCCGCCCCGCCGGTTCCCCGCCCGCCTCCACCCTCGCCGGCTCCGCTTTCGCGCCCGCCTCGCCGAGCTTCTTCTTCCTGCGCGCGGCGTAGAATCCGTTGGCCGTGAGCACCGGCCCGCCCAGCATGTACACCAGCCCGCTGAACCCCATGTACCGCGGCGCCACGGCGAGGGCGACGGCGATGGACGTGAGGCCGATCATGACGTTCAGCACGTTCTGGCGGACGTTGTCGGCCGTGTCCAGCACCTCGCCCGGCGTCAGCTCCAGCTCCTCGCGAAGGCGGTAGGCATGCATGTACAGGACGGCGAAGAGGAGGAAGACCAGCACGTAGCCCGAGCCGAACACCACCATCATCTGCGCCGGCTCGCCCCGATGCGTGAACACCGGCACGTGGCTGCCGTCGCCCAGCACCGCGTATTGCCGGCCGCTGAACTCGTCCACCACCAGGGTGAAGACGAACTTGAGCGGATAGACGAAGAAGACGACCAGGAAGAGGAGCACGGCGTTGAGCGCCACCGTGACCGTGTCGTCCAGCCCGAAGCGGCGGAAGAAGCGGTACTGCTGGTACCACACGCGGAAGAGGATGGCGAACGACGCCGCGAACGAGAGGAAGCCGCGCATGGCGTCCATGAGCTGCGCGAACGTGTGCGGCACCTCCAGCGACACCACCAGCAGCGTGATGGCGAAGCCGAACACGGCGTCGCTCAGCGCTTCCAGGCGCGACACCTCCGCGCCGCGCCAGCGGAAGCTGCCGTCGCCCGTCCGCCCGCCCGTCATCGCCCGCCGCACCATCAGCCCGCCCCCGCGCGACGAGGCCTGCAGCCGCCGCGGACGCATCCTTTTGCGGCTTCATCGGCTCGCACCAGCGGACCAGCCGGGCCGGGGACGGAGGGCCTGCACCCGGAGAATCGGTGTTTCATGGCAACGAGATAGCGGTGTTTACGCCGGAGCGCGAGAGCACTTGCGAGGGAGTGTTTCTTGCAAATCCGTCGCGAAACATTCCCCCGCTCCGGATGGCGCGGAGGAAGGGCACCCGCTGGATGGGAGCGATCCGATGAGCAAGCTGCGGCTGGACCTGGACGCGCTGTCGGTCGAGGCGTTCGAAACCGACGGCGGGATGTCGGACGGCGCCGGGACGGTGGACGGCTTCGCCAAGCCCGACGACGTGCACCGCGACGCGGTCTTCGCCTGTACGCAGGTGGCGAGCTGCTATTGCCGGACGGCGTACGCCGTGTGCGGCACGGGGCACGCGACCATCTACTCGTGCACGCCCACGTCGCCGGCCGCCTGCGCCTGACGCACGGCGCAGGTGAGAGAGGACGGGAGGCGGCTCCGCTCGGGCCGCCTCCCGTCGCGTTCGCTACCGTCCCGCGGTCTCCATCACGCCGGAGCCCACCGTGGCCTCGATCTCGTCCGCATCCACCGGCACGTCGCGGGTGATGACCTCGCGGCCGGTCTCGGTGACGATCACGTCGTCCTCCACGCGGATGCCCAGGCCGCGGAAATCGGCCGGGATGTCCTCCGCGTCCGGGATGTAGAGGCCGGGCTCCACCGTGAGCACCATGCCGGGGCGGAGGCGCAGGGGCGAGCCGTCCGGCTCGCGGTAGCCGCCCGCGTCGTGCACGTCCAGCCCCAGCCAGTGCGAGGTCTGGTGCGTGTTGAAGCGCTTGTATCCGCCGTCCTCGATCAGCGCGTCCACGTCGCCGCGCGGCAGGAGGCCCAGGTCCGCGAGCCCCTTCACCATCACGCGCACCGCGGCGTCGTGCACGCCCTGGAAGGTGTTCCCGGGCGCGACCGCGGCGATGCCCGCCTCCTCCGCAGCGGCCACGACGTCGTACAGGGCGCGCTGGGCGGGCGTGAAGCGGCCGTTCACCGGGAAGGTGCGGGTGATGTCGGAGCAGTAGTTCCCCAGCTCGGCCCCGGCGTCGATGAGCACCAGGTCGCCGTCCTCCACCACGCGGTCGTTGCTGGTGTAGTGCAGGATGGTGCCGTTCACGGCCGAGCCCACGATGGTGGGGTACGACGGCCCCCACGCGCCGGCGCGGCGGTACGTGCCGTCCACCGCCGCCTCCAGCTCCCACTCGCCCACGCCGGGGCGCGCCATCCGCATCGCAGCCAGGTGGCCCTGCGCGGCGAGCCTGCCGGACTCGCGCATCAGCTCCAGCTCCGCGGGCTCCTTCACGAGACGCATGGGATCCAGCACCTGCGCCGGGTCGCGCACGTCCCACGGCCCCTTGCCGCTGCGGGGCCGCGACAGGCGGAAGCGCGCGAGAAGCGACGTGACGCGCCGGTCCATCTCCTGCGAGCTTCCCAGCGAGTACCAGACGGCGTCGGCAGGCTCCAGCAGCTTGGGCAGTCGCTCGTCCAGCTCGTCCAGGGGGTACGCCGCGTCGGCGCCGAAGCGATCGCGGGCGCCCTCCACGCCGTGCCGCCGGCCCGTCCACGTCTCCTTCTCGGCGTCGCGGGGGCGCACGAAGAGCGTGAGGCGGTGCTCGGGATCGTGCGGCGTGAACACCGCCACCGTCTCCGGCTCGGCGAAGTCGGTGAGGTACAGCAGGTCGCTGTTCGCGCGGTAGCGCACGTCGGTGTCGCGCGACTTCAGCAGCTCGGGCGAGGCGACCAGGATGGCGACGCCGTTGCCGATCTGCGCCAGGAACCGCTCGCGCCGGGAGAGGAACGACGTGGCGGCGGGGCCGGGTTTCGCGGAAGGTGTGTCGCTGTTCTGCATCGCCGGGAGGGTCCGAGGGGGCGAGGGAGATGTGCCGGGGCTGCGCGCTCCGCGTAGGATAAGCCGCGCATCCTCCCGCCGCAAACCATCTCCCGTCTCCGCCCACCTTCCGCCGACGATCACTAGCCCCCTGGAGAGCGCGCCCAGCCATCGGCAGAGAGCCGGACGTGAGGACGGGGCAATGCTGGCCTCTCTACCGGCTTCTCATCGCCATGATCCGTCCGCCCGTTGGTGGCAGTGGCGGGGGAGATGCCCAAGCTGTTACCTTGCGGCTCGCCCACGACGTCCACGCCCGCCGGCTCGCCGAGGAGCGTCAGCTGTGACGTCGTCGTTCACGGCGGACGCGGCGGTCTCACCATTCCGGGCATCCATGGCCGGCACGCTGCGATTGGTGGCGCACGACCCCGCTTGGCCGGAACGCTTCGCGGCCGAGGCCGAGCGCATCCGCCGCGCCGCCGGCCCGCTCGCGACGGCTATCGAGCACGTGGGCAGCACTGCGGTGCCCGGTCTCGCGGGCAAGCCGGTCCTGGACATCGGCATCGCCGTGGCGAGCGAGGGAGATGCGGACGCGTGCGTCGCGCCGCTGGAGGGGCTGGGCTACGAGCACCGCGGCCCGTACGGCGACGACCCGCGCCGCCGCTACTACGTCCGCGACGAAGACCGCCGCCGCGTCGCGCAGATCCACCTCTACGTCCTTCCCGCGCAGGCGTGGGACGAGAAGCTGGGCTTCCGCGACGCCCTGCGCGCGGACCCCGCGCTCGCGCAGGCGTACGCGGCCGAGAAGCAGCGGGTGGCGGACCAGGTCGGCTGGGACAAGGGTGCGTATTCCGTGGCCAAGGGGCCGTTCGTGGAAGCCGTCTTGGCACAGCTGCGGGCATCCGGGCATCTGCCGCGACCGGCCGAAAGCTGATTCCGCACCTCCGTTTCCCGTCGTCCGGATTCTGCGCATCCGAAGCATGCGCGGCCGGACCTCGCGCCCGCGCGCCGGGTAGCCAGAGCGTCGCAGCCGGACCTTTCGCATCCGCAGCGATCCATCGCCCATCCCATGCAGTCACCGCCGCTTAGATGAACGTCGCACCTCTCCGCATCATCGCACCCAGAACCGTCTTCACCGCATCCGCGGCGGTGCTGCTCGGCGCGTCGGGCGGGCACGCGCAGGCGCCGCTGCTGGGGCTCCCGGTTACGCCGGCGCCCTCGACCGCGCCCGCATCCACCGTCGTACCGTCCGGCAACGCCGCCGCCGCCTCGGGCACGACGACCTCTCCGGGTGCGCCCTCGCCGGGGCCGACGATCGTGGCGGCATCTGCTTCGAACGTGCCGACGACGACCGCTGCTCCGATCACGTCGGGGGCGGCTGCCCCGGCGTCGCGCGCTGCCGCATCACCCGTCCGCATGCCGGCGCGGCCCCGGTGCGGCGTGGGCGAGGTGAAGGAGATGCACCGCAACCCGCTTCCGGGCGAGCTGCGCTGCCTGTACGGAGTGCACGGGCCGGGGAAGTTCGGGCTGCTGTCGTACCTGGACGTGCCCGTGTACCAGCCGAACACCCCCATGCCCGGCACGCACGTGGTGGGCGTCGCGGGCATGCCGGGCCCGCGGCAGGGCGAGAGCTTCGAGGCGTGGGAGTGGCGCGTGCTGCGCACCGTGTACGGCCGCGAGGCGCTGCAGGTGCACCGCGAGACGGAGCTGCTGGACCCGGTGGTGGGTGCCAAGATCATGCGCTTCGAGCAGTCGCTTGCGGCGGAAGGCATCCGCTTCCACCGGCGGGAGACGTGGCGCTCGCCGGAGCGGCAGGCGTTCCTCTTCCAGCAGGGTCGCGTGCGACCGGGGCCGCTGGCCACCAGCACGCTCACGTCGTGGCACTCGCGGGTGGACCGCCTGGGCCGCCCCGCCGGCCGCGCGGTGGATTACGACGTGGCCCCGTCGCGCCTCGGGCGCTTCCACGAACTGGCCGCCGCGGCGGGGCTGGGCAGCTACGGCGCCGACAGCAACGACGCGGGCCATGTCTTCTACGCGGGCGACGAGCTGCTGTCACCCTCCGAGATCGCCGTGATGCGTCTGCTCAAGCGCGTGCCGCACGTGACACTGGAGACCGGCCGGCCGACGAACGAGACGTGGACGTACGGCTCCCTCTCGTACTTCCAGGAGCAGGCGCGCGCGTTCGCGAACACACCGCTGGAGCCAGTCCCGTTGCTCGACCCCGCCGCGCCGCTCCGCCTCGCGCGCATCGTCGCACCTCCGCCCGCGCCGCCTCCGCCGGTCGCCACGCCGCCGCGCGGGAAGCGCCGCGGCCGACACTGAGCCTCATCGCCCCCCAGCAGAAACCAGCAACCCTCTCCCGAGCCGCGGAAGAGGGTTGTTCGCTCGGATGATGGTATGCGATGGCAACGTCTCGTATGAAGTCCGTGAGAATCGGTGCGGCCAGCATCGCCCTGGGGGCTCAAGCCGCGGGCTACGACGTCACGAAGCCCACAGGTATTGATCCCATTTTGCCACGTGCGTTTTTCGAGCCCACACCTCATCAGACGAAGACTGACGAACACGAACTCTGGAGCGCCAGCGCAAGCTGTCGCCCCTTTGCCTTGTCCGCGCGACATAGAAAGAGGACGATGAGGATTTTTCGCACGCAAGGAAACGTATTTGAACAGGTATCAGAACACGAACATCCCCCAAGCACCAGTTCTCGGGGGATTGCTCTCCGTGCAGGTGGTATCGGTCAGTCGAACCCCGGCCACGGGCGCATGTTTCTGGCGCAGGCGGCAGCGTGCTTGAGCTGTCCCGGAGCCGACAAGTCGTTGAACACCGCCAGGCTGGTTGCCCGCATCCGCGCTAGGTAGTCTGGCGGGACTGGTGCTCCCCATCCGAGACTCACGTGCAGACCGCCATTCACTCCAGTGCAGCGTCCCTGTTCGAGATCATCGTATTCGAGCGGGCTCATAGGCCACGCGGTCCACATGAGGGTGCGAAACGCGAAGATCCGCGCAGGCGTGCTTGCGCTTGGGTCTCCTGCGACAGCGAGAGCTGCCTCAAAGATCTGCCCGTCCCGAAATTTCCTCGTAGGTGCCGTCAGCGTGTTGAGAGCCGCAGTGTCCACGGAGAAGCGTCCTGCGCGGATCGCTGCTGCGTACGCGTTGCCTGCCGTAGCTCCGCACCGGTGCGCCTCATGGAGAGCCCAAGACCAGTCATCGCTGGATGCCGATTGAACGCCAGTGGTGAGAATCGGCACTGCACGCTCACAGTTACGCCGCTGCTCCGTAGTGTCGTCTACTTCTTGGGCGCTGAGCGAGGCATGAGAGGTAATCGCGAGCAAAATCGCGAAAAGGTAAATTCGCATTGTCACTAATCCGCGTGCCGGAGTTTGCAAGGGAGAAGAGCCGGAGGAACACGGCCCGGAATCGGATCGACGGTGTGGTGCTGATCCACGTCAGCGAGGGACGGGCGGAAAATCGCTGCGTCGAAAAAGTCCGCCGCTTTGGTGGATGGGGTTTGCGCAGGATCTATATCGCCGTCACGAAACACAGTTTTTTCCCAGTCGGCCATGAACAGGTGCGAATGTAACCAGTCCTTGTAGACCTGAACGTGTGAATCGGGGGAGTATACGATTCCCTCGTGCTCCTTGGCTGCCTGGATGATCGCAGGAAAGTCGCTGGGAGAACAGTACCGCTTCCATTGGTTGTC
>DASRQW010000035.1 GCA_035696245.1 Longimicrobiaceae bacterium
GCACCCTCGACCCATCCCCCCGCCTCGTCGTCGCCCCGGTGCTCGGAGCCCTGGCGGTGGCGGGGCTGGCCAAGTGGGCGCCGATCATCCGGGGCCACGGCATCCCCGAGGCCATGGAGGCCATCCTCCGCCAGCAGAGCCGCATCGCGCCCCGCACCGCCGTGGCGAAGCCGCTGTCGGCCGCCATCGCCATCGGCACCGGCGGCCCGTTCGGCGCGGAGGGGCCGATCATCGCCACGGGCGGCGCGCTGGGCAGCATCGTCGGCCAGCTCCTGCACATCACGGCGGACGAGCGGAAGACGCTGCTCGCCGCCGGCGCCGCGGCGGGCATGGCCGCCACCTTCGGCAGCCCCGTGGCCGCCGTGCTGCTCGCGGTGGAGCTGCTGCTGTTTGAGTACCGCCCCCGCTCCGTCGTCCCCGTCGCGCTCGCGGCGGCCACGGCGACCGCCGTCCGCATCGCGCTGGTCGGCTCCGCCCCGGTGTTCACGATCCCGACGCTGTCTCAGCCGGGCGGCGCCGCGCTGGCGACGTACGCGCTGCTCGGCGCGGTCGTGGGTCTCGCCGCGGTGTTCGTGACGCGCGTCTGCTACGCGATCGAGGACGCGTTCGACCATCTGCCGATCCACTGGATGTGGTGGCCGGCACTGGGCGCGGTCGTCGTCGGCGTGATCGGGTACGTCGAGCCGCGCACGCTGGGCGTGGGCTACAGCAACATCGACGCGATCCTCTCCGGCACCATCGCCGGTCGGGCGCTGGTCTTCCTCGTCCTCCTGAAGTTCATCTCCTGGGCGGTGTACCTGGGCAGCGGCACGTCTGGCGGGACGCTGGCGCCGCTCTTCACCATCGGCGGCGGGCTGGGGGCGGCGCTGGGTGCCGCGGCGGCGGTCTTCCTCCCCGAACTGGGCGTGGACCCGCACGTCGCCGCGCTCGTGGGGATGGCGGCCATCTTCGCCGGCGCCTCGCACGCGCTGCTCGCCTCGGTCGTCTTCGCGTTCGAGACCACGCGCCAGCCCATGGGTCTGCTGCCGCTGCTTGCCGGTTGCAGCGCGGCCTACCTGGTGTCGCTGCTGCTGATGCGCAACTCCATCATGACCGAGAAGCTGGCGCGCCGCGGCACCCGCATCCGCACGGAGTACGAGGTCGACCACCTCACCCACGTCTTGGTCCGCGACGCCGCCGCGACCGACGTGGTCACCGTCTCGGCGATGGACTCGCTGGGCCGGGTGCGCGCCTGGCTGCGGTCGCGCGTGGAGGGCAGCGGCCACCAGGGCTTCCCCGTGGTGGACGATGCCGGCCACCTGCTCGGCGTGGTCACCCGCCGCGACCTGCTGGACCCCGCGTACGAGGACACGCTGCGCATAGCCGGCCTGGTGGGCCGCGCGCCCGCGGTGGTGTACGAGGACAACACGCTCCGCGAGGCCGCCGACCACATGGTGGACGAGGGCGTGGGCCGCCTGCCCGTGGTCTCCCGCGAGGACCCGCGCGTCGTGATCGGCATCGTCTCGCGAAGCGATCTCCTCTCCGCCCACCGCACGCGGCTCGACGCCGCGCACCAGAGGCAGCCGCCGCGCGGGCGGGTGCCGGAGCGGGAGATGGAAGGCGTGGTGTAGAAAGCGGAGAATCGGCAGAGAGTTACAACGGAGAAGGGCCCTGCATCACGGAAGATGCGGGGCTCTTTTGCTGCGGGGGGAGGCCCTCTCCCCCGGCCCCTCCCCCAAAACTGCCTGGGGGAGGGGAGACCAGAAGCGTGGACCGTGGGGTTGTATCGGTGGCAGAGTTTGGTCACGCGGAGGTGGGTACCGCGCGTAAGCCTCACCGCCGCAACACACTGCCCCCTCTCGCTTGCGGGGGAGGGGCTGGGGAGGGGGCATCTCTGGTCCAGACCGGGTAGATTGTTTACAGATCAGACCGGGAGGATCGTTTACAGCCAGAGCGGTTTAACGTGCATGACACACCGTAACGGGAGGTGCGTCATGCCCTGGCTGGAGACGAGTCCGATGGATGAGCGCATGCGTTTCGTGGTGACCCACGCTCAAGGGCTGTACTCGATGACGGAGCTGTGCCAGCGCTTCGGCATCAGCCGCCCCTGCGGGTACAAGTGGCTGGAGCGGTGTGCGGCAGAGGGCCCGCACGGTCTGGCGGACCGGAGCCACAGGCCGCACCGCTGCCCGCACAAGATCGACGGTGAGGTGGCGGAGACGATCCTCGGGCTGCGGCGCAAGCACCCGACATGGGGACCGATCACGCTCCTGGCCTACCTGGCGAAGCACAGCCCCGGCCTGGAGCTGCCGGCGCCGAGCACGGTGGGCGATCTGCTGGCCAGAGAAGGCCTGGTGCAGCCGCGGCACCGGCGCGCGAAGCCGGGCCGGAGCGAAGGAGGCACGCTCCACACCTCGGAGCCCAACGAGGTCTGGACCGCGGACTACAAGGGGCAGTTCCGCACGCGGGACGGGAAGTACTGCTATCCGCTCACGATCCAGGATGCGTACTCGCGCTTCCTGCTGTTGTGCGAGGCGCTGCTGTCTACGCGGGGCGAGGAGGCCAAGCCGTGCTTCGAGCGCATGTTCCGCGAGTACGGGCTCCCGCGGGCGATCCGGACCGACAATGGGTCGCCGTTCGCCTCGCCCACGCCGCTACGGCTCTCCCAGCTGAACGTCTGGTGGATCGAGCTGGGGATCACGCCCAACCGCAGCCGGCCAAGGTGCCCGCAGGACAACGGCAGCCATGAGCGGATGCACGAGAAGCTGACCCCGACGCGCTTCCCGCCTGCCCAGAACCAGCAAGGCCAGCAGGTGAAGTTCGACGATGTGCGCGAGGAGCTGGACTACGTGCGGCCGCATCATGCACTGGGCCTGAAGACGCCGTCCGAGTTGTACGTACCTTCGCCGCGGCCGATGCCCGAGCGGATCCCCGAGCCTGAGTATCCGGGCCACTGCGAGGTGAGACGGGTGCGCGGCGTGGGAACCGTCCGCTTCCGCGGGCGCGAGATCTTCATCAGCGAGGTGCTGGCGAGGAAGACCGTCGCGCTGGAGGAGACCGCCGAAGGAATGTGGTCGGTCTTCTTCTATCACGTGAAGCTGGGACGTTTCGATGAGCGCTTGGGGAAGCTGTTCCCCTAGCCCCGGGAGCGCGGTGGCGGCCGTGTTGATACGGGGCCAACATTCCCGTGGGGCTGCTTACGCCTCACCGCGATGGAGAGACGAGGAGCAACCAATCGGGAGGGGGAGACTGTAAACAATCCTCCCGGTCTAAAGTGTAAACGATCAACCCGCTTGCTCACATCCGTCCGCCTCCAACCTCCCTCTCGCGCAATCGAACATCTGTTTGAACGCCGATCTGGCGCGGGGAGCGGCGTGGCGGTTATTGTGTCTCGATACGCTACATCTCGGCGTCCTGGCTCTCCGCGACCTGCCGGTCCTCGGCGGAATTCCTCGCCACATCTCGCATTCCCCCTTGGCTTTCCTCTACGTCTTCGTGCGCTCCGAGTCGTTCTCGTCACTGTGGCCGCCGCTCGCGGAGGCGGCGGGCGGGGAGCTGCGCGCCGGTGCGTCCGTCGAGGAGCTGGGGACGGTGCGGGACGCGGTGGCCGTGATCGTCGCCGTGGGCGGGGTGGAGGAGGAGGCGGAGGATGCGGTGCGTGCGCTCGCCGCCGCCGGGTCGCCGCCGCCGATCGTGGTGGGCGCGCGGGCGGATCACCGCTGGGCCGCGGCGCTCGTCCGAGCGGGGGCGGCGGACTGCTTCGCGCTGCCGGGAGATGCGGATGCGCTGCGGGGCGAGATCGCGGAGCGGGCGCGTCGACGGGCCGAGCGTGCGGCGGGCGCACGGCTGGCGGAGGTGGAACGGCGCTCGTTCGACTTCCGCCGCATCATCGGCGAGAGCCCGCTGCTGCGTGCGGCGCTGGACCGTGCGGCGCGCATCATCCCCCGCGACCGGGCGACGGTGCTCATCACCGGCGAGACGGGCACGGGCAAGGAGCTGCTGGCCGAGGCCATCCACCACAACGGCCCGCGCGCCGCCGCGCCGTTCGTGGAGCTCAACTGCGCCGCCATCCCTGCCGGGCTGCTGGAGTCGGAGCTGTTCGGCCACGAGAAGGGCGCCTTCACCGACGCGCGCTCCGCCAAGCCCGGCCTCTTCGAGTCCGCCGCCGGGGGCACGCTCTTCCTGGACGAGATCGGCGACCTGCCGCTGGCGCTCCAGGGCAAGGTGCTGAAGGCGCTGGAGGAGAAGGCGGTGCGCCGCCTGGGCGCCGTGCGCTCGCGCGAGGTGGACGTGCGCATCATCGCCGCCACCCACGTGGACCTGGCCGAGGCGGTGCGCCGCGGCGAGTTCCGCGAGGACCTCTTCTACCGCCTGAGCGTGATTCCCGTGCACCTGCCGCCGCTGCGGGAGCGCGGCGAGGACGTGGTGCTCATCGCCCGGCACTTCCTGCGCACGCTGGCCGCGCAGTACGGCATGGCCGAGCCGCCCATCCCGCCGGACCTCGCCCGCGCGCTGCTGGCGCACGCGTGGCCGGGGAACGTGCGCGAGCTGCGCAACGGGCTGGAGCGCGCGCTGCTGCTGGGTGACGGCGGGCTGGACCCGGCCGACCTATTCCCCCGCGGCGTGGCTCCCGCGCGGGTGGACGGCGCGCTGCCGTTTCCGGCGCCGCTGGCGGACATCGAGCGCGCGGCCGCGTTCGCGATGGTGGAGCGGATGGACGGCAACAAGCGCGCGGCGGCCCACGCGCTCCGCATCTCCCGCTCGCGGCTGTACCGGCTGCTGGACGGGACCGATGTCCCGGAATGATACAGCCGTAGCGGCGCAGGGCAGGGTGGAGGAGGAAGATGCGAGGATCCGTGCCGCCCCCGGCGGGAGCGCGGTTTGCCTCGTCCGATACCGATCGTGCAGCACCAACTCACGAGGAAGGCGAATGGCATCACTCCGTATCCGCGCCGCGCTGCTCGCGCTGGCGCCCCTGCTCGCGTCGTGCGACCGCGCCACGCTGCCCGTAGAGCGCGCCGAGGACCAGCTGGTCTTCCTGCGCGCCGCCCCCGGTGCGCCCCCGCTGGCCGCGCTGCACGCGCAGTTCTGGGCCGTGGCGGGCGTCACGCGGCAGGTGGAGATCCGCTACGTGAACCAGGGGGTCTACGCCGGCGACAAGTGCCTGGAGTTCACCGTTCCCGGCAACGCGCTGCTGGCGCTGCCCGACGGGCATCGCGTGCAGCCGGGCGATTCCGTGCTGATCACGGTGGACGTGCCCGATCCCGACGCGTTCCGCTTCGAGTTCCAGCCCGCGGGCCTGCGCTTCGATCCTTCGCACCCGGCGCAGATGCGCGTCTCGTACAAGTGGGTCGATCCGGCAGATGCGGCGCGCGCGCGCGACTTCGCCGTGTGGCGGCGCGAGGCGCCGGGCGAGCCGTGGACCCGCGTGCCCACCTCCCGCGCCGAGGATGCGCAGGAGGTGATGGCGCGCGTCGACGGGTTCTCGCAGTACGCGCTGGCCGGGGGGCACCGCTCCTCGCCCGCCGCGTCCGAGTGAACGGAAGCCGCCCGCGATGGAAGCCGCCGCCCCCGCCCCGCTCCCGCTGACGCCGGAGGACGCCCGCGCCCTCCGCGCGGCGGCCGCGTGGCCGGAGCTGGCCGCGCGCGGCGACGTCACGGACGAAGCGGCGCTGCTGGCCGACCCGGCGATGGGCTACGCCGTTGCCGCCGCCAGCCGGATGGTGGGCCGCACCGGCCGCGCGATCCGCCTGGGCGAGCAGGTGGAGGCCGAGGCGCGCCGCCGGGGAGACGCGCGCCTCGCCGCCGAGGCGGTGAACCTCGTCGGCAACGCGCTCTTCGAGGAGGGCCGCGTGGGCGAGGCCGACGAGCGCTTCCGGCAACTGCTGGACTACGCCTCGCAGGCGGACGATGCGGAGATGCTGGCGCGTGCCACGAACAACCTCGGCATCCTGGCCGACGTGCGCGGGCGCCGCGACCAGGCGCTCGCCTTCTACGGACGGGCGCTCGCGGCCTTCCGCCGCGCGGGCGACGTTCGCGGCCTGGCGCAGACGCACCACAACCTGGGCGTCGCCTACCGCGAGCTGGGCTTCGGCGGCGAGGCGGACGCGCACCACCAGCGCGCCGCGGACCTGGCCGGCGGCGCGGGGCTGGACTACATCGTGGGCCTGGCGGAGACGGGGCGCGCCATCCTGCGCGTCCGCGGGCGAGACGGGCGGCTGGGCGAGGCGATGGCGGAGCGGGCGATGGAGCGCTTCGAGCGCCTGGGCGACCCCGTGCGCCGCGGCGAGGCGCTGCGGGTGATGGCCGCCGCCGCCCGCCTGGACGGCCGCGACACCGAGGCCGCCGCCCGCCTGGACGAGGCGCTGCTCGCCGCGCGCACGCACGCCAACGCGCTCCTCCGTGCGGACGTGCAGCGCGACCGCGGGCTCCTCCTGCGCGACCTGGGCGACACCGCCGCCGCCCGCGAGGCGCTGCTCGACTCCGCCGCCGCCTTCGACCTCCTCGCCGCCGCGGACCAGGCCGCCGCCCTCCGGATGATCGCCGCCGACCTCGACGGAGCCGACGACGAGCCGCGATCTCCCTGAGTGATCGTCCTCCGGCTGATCGTCTCTCATCCGTCCGCGAGGGTCGGTAGACGGTGGATGGATGGGCTCCCAAGCGCTCTCCTGTGGCGCAACAAAGCACCGTGTCTCGCTATGAGACACGGTGCTTTCCTTCGATCACGGGTCGCTGGCCGCTAAACCGTTGTCCCGCAACGCTCCGCGTATCCATCTTCCGGCGGAGCACCGATTGCTTTGTGGAGATGCCGAACCGACGTGCTCCGATGCGCATCACCTCCCGTCTCCGCCATTCCGTTCGTCCCTCGCGGCGGAGATGCGGGTTGGATCATCGAGCCCGTCTCCGGCCTCATCGGCCGCCACTTCATCTCCAGGTGTGACATGAACCGCCCCGCCCGCATCGCCTGCCTCGCCGCCTCCGCGCTCGCCTTCGCCGTCCTGCCCGCGTGCAGCGGCGGCGGCGGGGGCTCCGGCGGCGGGACGACCAACCCGCCCACCACGGGCACCATCTCCGGCAGCGTGACGGCCGACGGCGCCGGCGTGAACGGCGCCACCGTCGCCATCACCGGAGGCGCGAGCGCCACCACGGGCAACAGCGGCGCGTACAGCTTCGGCAACCTGGCGCCGGGCAGCTACACCCTGCACCTCACGCGTCCCGCCGGCTTCACCCTGGCCACGGGCGAGGACGACACGAAGCCCGCCACGGTGCAGGCGGGCGCCACCAGCAGCGTCACGTGGTCGCTCCACAACACCAACGCGTCGAACGACATCCACATCGGTGCGCAGGACTTCAGCCCGCCGGACAAGACGGTCTCGGTCGGCGCCACGGTTCGGTGGATCAACGACACGCCCACGGCGCACACCATCACCAACAACGTCGCGGGGCAGGCGGGCGCGTGGGCCAGCCACGACATCAGCGGCAGCGGCACCACGTTCACGCACACCTTCACCACGGCGGGCGTCTACGACTACCACTGCACCGTCCACGCGGGCATGACGGGCCGCATCGCCGTGCAGTGACGGACGGGCGGGCGGGAGGCACCTGGCTGCACGTCAGGTCGTACGGGTTCCCCGACTGCTCCTCGGACCCGGCGTCTCCCGTCCGTCACCGTTCGGATAATTCGCCCACTCCTCCCCTGAGAATCCAGATGACCGCCCACACCTCCGCCGCGCCGTGACGCGCCGCATCGCCGCGGCGCTCGCGCTCGTCCTCGCCGCCGCGCCCGCGGCCGCGCAGTCCACGCTGGAGACCTCGCCCAACATCGCCGGCACGTGGACCGTCCGGTCCGGAACGGCGACGTTCGTCTTCGCGCACCGCTTCGTGAGCCTGCACGGCGGCGACGAGATCCAGAACTTCCCCACGCTCACCCTGGCGTTCGGGCTGCCGCACGGCTTCACGGTGGGCGCCGACCACACCAGCAACAGCGAGATCGACCCCGCCAACCTGAACGGCAACGAGACGGATTACTGGGTGAAGCGCGCATTCACCCTGCGCCCCGGCACCGTCGTCGCGCCCATCGCCGCGTACAACGCCGAGGCGCACAGCGCCGACGGCGCCATCAGCCTCAACCAGCGGGTGGGTCCTCTGACGCTGCTGGCGGAGGGGCGCGGCTACTCGAACATGTTCCACACGGGCGATGCGGGCTTCGCGGGCACGGTGGGCGGCGTCTTCCACATCAACCGCTACCTGGGCCTCACGGGTGACGTGGGGCGCGTGCTCTCGTCGGACACTTTCGGCACGGTGTGGAGCGGCGGCGTGGCACTCGCCATCCCCGGCAGCCCGCACACGCTCTCGTTCCACGCCTCCAACGCAGGTGCGACGACGCTCCAGGGCGCCTCGCACCGCCGCGCGCTGTTCACCGACAAGATCCGCTACGGCTTCACCTTCACCGTGCCGCTGGGCGGACCCGCGCGCTGGCTTCAGATCATCCACCCGCACCCCGCACCCCCGCCGGCCGACTCCGCCTCCGCTCCGGCCGCGACCGCCGCCGCAGCCGCGGTGCAGATGCGCGGCTACGCCTTCCGCGCTCCCGAGGTGCACGTGCGCGCCGGGCAGAGCGTGCGCTGGACCAACGAGGACGACGACGAGCACACCGTCACGGCCAAGGACGGCGCGTGGAACAGCGGCCTCATCGGCCAGCACGGCTCGTACGTCCATCGCTTCGACACTCCCGGCCGCTACGAGTACTACTGCATCCCGCACCCGGACATGGTCGGCGTCGTGATCGTCGAGTAGCCATCGGAAGATGCTGGATGCAGGACGGGGACGATGCCAAGCCGAGCATCGTCCCCGTTCTCTTTTTCCCCGCCGCCGCGCTCCGGATGCGCAACGGCCGATGTGCGGCAGCCGATCGTCTAGGTGGGATGTGCGTCCGCGGATGCGGCACCGTCGCACGCGGCTCGGCGGAAGCGCAGCCGGGAGCGGCCGGTGTCCATCCGCGCGCTACGTGTACTGCGCGATGCGCTTGCCCAGGCGCTCGCGGTACGAGCGGCTCAGGCGCAGCTCGCTGCCGTCGTGCAGCACCACCGCGTAGTCGCCGCTGAACCACGGCCTCAGCTCCCGCACGTGGGAGAGGTTCACCACGTACGAGCGGTGGATGCGCACGAACACCGCCGGGTCCAGCCGCTCCTCGAGCGTGCCGATCTTCTCGCGGATCAGGTAGGCGCCGCCCGCCGTGTGCAGGCGCACGTAGTTTCCGTCCGCCTCGATCCAGGCGATCTCGGGTGCGCGCACGACCTGCACCTTGTCGCGCGTTCGTACCATCAGCCACTCCAGGTGCTCGGGCGCGGCAACGGGGGCGGGCGTGCGCATCTGCTCCACCAGCGCGCGCAGGCGCTCGTCCAGCGCGCCGTCGTCCGCGGGGGCCGCGGGGCGCGGCCGTGCGCGGCGCAGCGCGTCCGCCAGCCGCACGCGGTCGAACGGCTTGAGCAGGTAGTCCAGCGCGTGCACCTCGAACGCGCGGATGGCGTACTGGTCGTACGCCGTCACGAAGATCACCGCCGGCATCCGCTCCGCCCCGATCTGCCCGATCACCTCGAACCCGTCCGCATCCGGCATCTGCACGTCCAGGAACACCAGGTCGGGCGCGAGCTGGGGGATGACCTCCACCGCCTCGCGCCCGTTGGCGCACGTGGCGACCACGTCCGCGCCCTCGCCCTTGAGCAGGCGCACCAGGCGGCGGCGCGCCAGCGGCTCGTCGTCCACCACCACCACGCGGAGCGCGCTCAAACGGCCTCCGCCACCGGCGGCGTGCCGGTCCCCGCGCTCAGGATCGACGTCTCCACCTCGCCCGCGGGCTGGAAGGGGATCACCACCGTCGCCACCGTGCCGCCGTCCTCGCCCGCGCGCACCTCGAAGCGCTGCGCGCCGCCGTACATCTCCGCCAGCCGCTCCCGCGTGTTGCGCAGCCCCACCCCCTCCCGCCGCTCGGCGGACAGGCCTTGCCCGTTGTCGCGCACCTCCAGCTCCAGCGTGCCGCCCCGCCGCGCGCCGGAGACCACGATGCGGCCCGCGCCCGCCATCGGCGCCGTGCCGTGGCGGATGGCGTTCTCCACCAGCGGCTGGAGCACGAAGTTGGGCACCAGCGCGCGCCGCGCCTCGGGCGTGATGCGCATCTCCACCTGCAGCCGGTCCTGGAACCGCGTGCGCTGGATCTCCAGGTACGCGTTCAGCAGCTCGATCTCGCGGCCCAGCGGCACTTGCTGCGCCGCGGCGTCGTCCATCGTGAGCCGCAGCAGGTCGCCTAGGCGCGCGATCATCAGGTCCGCCGCGTCGGGGTCTTCGTGCACCAGCTCGGAGATGGCGTGCAGCGTGTTGAAGAGGAAGTGCGGCTGGATCTGCGTCTTCAGCGCTTCCAGGCGCGAGGTGGCCAGGCGCGTGGCGAGCTGCGAGGCGCGCAGCTCCCGGTCGTGGTACTTGCGGTAGTATTCGACCCCGTGGAAGGCGCCCACGATGACCGTGTACCACTGCAGGTCGTAGTGGAAGGTCCACGCGAAGTACGACCAGTACGCGAACGGCTCCTCCGGGTAGTTGTACGACCCCAGCAGCGCGTTGATGAGGATGGAGAAGCACGCGCACGCCACCGCGGCAACCACGTGCACCGGCAGGCTGCGCCGCCAGGTCGACCGCCCCAGCGGCCACCGCCGCGCCACCGCGAAGATGACCGGCGTGAGCAGCGCCCACACGTACGCGTCGGCCATGTTGCCGATGACCGCGCGGTAGTCCGGCATCCGCTTGGGCCGGTTCACGAACGCGAGCGTGAACACGCGCGACGTGAAGAAGGCGCCCACCAGCGTCCACACCGCCAGGTTCACCGGCCAGAAGCGCGGCGACCACGGCGCCTCGCGCACGTCCGAAGGCTCTATGTCAGGAGGCATTGGTCCGGCCGGGAGATGCGGGGAAGGGAAACCCTCACCTTCAATGGTATGCACCCATCCCCGCAGAGACAACACGCGCACCGGCGGCCCCCTCCCCCAGCCCCTCCCCCAAAACTGCCTGGGGGAGGGGAGCCTGCTCCACGCCGCGGCAGCCTCCGCCTCGCTCGGTAGAAGGACAATATCGGGCTAAGCCACAATCCTGCATGCAGTTCTCCCCTCTCCCGCTTGCGGGGGAGGGGCCGGGGGAGGGGGCACCCC
>DASRQW010000036.1 GCA_035696245.1 Longimicrobiaceae bacterium
GCCAAGCATCCCGGCGGCCTCGCCGCTTATCGTCATCCCCCTGCTCCTACCCGCCTCGCCATCACTTCCTACCGCCCGCCACTTTTCGGCCGATCAACGATGCTCCAAGGATGCGCGGCCGTGCATCTCCCGAACGCTTACGCGGTGCGGGCCAGCGGCCGCGTCTCGGGAGAGGACACGGCGACGGCGGCGAAGAAGGCGCGCACCACGCCGGGGTGGAAGCGCCGGCCGGCGCCGTCGCGAAGGTGGGCCTCCCAGTACTGCCGCGGCATGGGCGCGCGGTAGCTGCGCGCCGAGACCATCGCGTCGTACGCGTCCACCACGCGCAGGATGCTCACCAGCAGGAACTCCGAAGCGCTCGGGTCCAGCACGCCGGCCAGGTCGGCGTAGTCCACGCCCTGGTGCTCCACGATGGGCGCCAGGCGCTTGAGCGACGGCACCCCGCGCACGATCTCGGCCCCGATGCGCGGATGCGAGCGGATCTGCGCCAGCTCGTCGTGGCGCAGCGGGTCGGTCTTGTGCAGCAGCTCCACCGGCACGCCCACCTTGCCGATCTCGTGCAGGATGGCGGCGCTCTCCAGCAGGTCCACCTCGGCGGGGTCCACGTGCAGCGCGCGGGCCACACGCACGCACAGCTCGGCCACGCGCGCCGCGTGCCCCTGCATGTAGGGGTCGCGCGCCGAGACGGTGAGCGCCAGCGCGCCGACCATCTCCTTCTGCGCATCGCGGATGGCGCCGTGCAGGCGGCTCACCTCGCGGCACATCTCGCCGCGGAGGGCGTGCAGGTCGCGCGAGATGCGGCTCACGGCGGCGTCCACGGCCTGCTGCACCGCGGCGGGCTGGAACGGGCGCGGAAGCACGGTCATGCGCTCGGCCGCGGCGCCGGCCGGTGCGGTGAAGGGTGCGCCGCTCTCCACCACCACCATGTGCTGCCCCACGCGGTTCAGCTCGCGGAAGCGCCACAGGTACTCCATCCCCTCCAGCGACCGGTCCGACCCCAGGTCGGTGACCACCAGGTCCGGCACCAGCCCCTCGTCCAGCAGCCGCACGGCCTCCACGCCGTCGGGCACGGAGGCCACCAGGTGCTGCCCCGCGCGGATGATCGGCTCCAGCTCGGCCACCACTTCCTTGCGGTCGCTGACGATCAGGATTCTTCCGCTCTGCATGGCACACACCTCGGGAAAGGTCTACGGGGACGGGCTCGCGCACCGCGCGATCACCCGTGACCAATGCCAGAGGCAAGCCATCTGCCGAAATTCCGGTAAGCAGTGTAATTATAGATACTTAGCGCAAACCCTGGGTCGCGATTCCGATGTGCGGTTCTCGAACAGCTGTTCGGCGGAAATCTACGTAAAATCGCGTTGTGTAATGACTTGTCTACTGGTGTAAAAATATTGGGCGGAGCTGTGGTGTGGGGGTCTTGACAGGGAGAAATCACGAGGCCGGACACCAATCGGTGCCCGGCCTCTAACCGCACGCTTGATCACACGTGGTGAGTGTGACCTGCGGCTAGGTCGTGCTCTCGGTGAAAACGGCTGCCTACCGAGTCGAATCGCCCAAGCAGTGCGCGCAGTTATCGTACCCTTCTGCCTTGGCGGAGCTCAGCGAAGTATACGGTTTGTCGTTGCCAGCGCTGATGATGTCGTCGATCTGGCAGCGCGTCTGTTCGTTGTCCAGATCATGAACCTCGCGCTTGCTCGGGCTCTTGTTCGCAAGGTAGCGTTCACCACTCATGTTGCCGGTGTATCGACGAGACATGGATCGGACCTCCAGCGTTTGACGTTTCTGCTTGCAACCGTCGTCCGCTACGCGCGCGCGCGAACACGAACCAGCCACTTCCGAACCCGCCGTTTGATCAACCTCCTGCGTCCTAGGCTCCTGTCTTCGGTGTTTACTGGGGGAATATATACCGAACGCAGGAATGTGTCAAAACGGGCGGTGAGGCCGTTAGGTTCGACCTCTCGAGCGAATTTTTCCGCGTCAGCTCGCGGCCGGCAGCGCGGGCGGGTCCAGCACGTCGCGGATGCGGTGGGCGAGGGCTTCGGGGGTGAAGGGCTTCTCGAGCACCTGGTCGGCGGAGCCGGTCCGGGCGGCGGCGTCGGCGCTGCCGGAGAGGAAGAGCACGCGCGCCTCGGGGTGCGTCTGGCCCAGGCGCACGGCCAGGTCGCGCCCGCCCAGCCGCGGCATCAGCAGGTCCGCCAGCAGCAGGTGGATGGGGCCGGCGTGGCGCTCGGCCATGCGCAGGCCCTCGTAGCCGTCGCGCGCCTCCAGCACGGTGTAGCCCGTGCGGGCGAGCACGCGGCAGGAAAGGTGGCGCACGGTGGACTCGTCCTGCACCACCAGCACCGTCTCGCTGCCGCGGGGCAGCGCGGGCTCGGCCGCCTCGGCCTCGTCGGCGGCTTCCTCGGCTGGCTCGTCGCCGGCGCGGGGGAGATAGATGGAGACGGCGGTGCCCTCGCCCGGCGCGCTGTCGATCCAGATGTAGCCGCCGCTCTGCTTGACGATCCCGTACACCGTGGAGAGGCCCAGACCTGTGCCGCGGCCCGACTCCTTGGTGGTGAAGAAGGGGTCGAAGGCCTGCTCCATCGTCTCGCGGTCCATCCCCGTGCCCTCGTCGCGCACCTCCAGCAGCACGTACTGGCCTGGCACCACGTACGTGAAGCGGCGCGCCAGCTCGTCGTCGAGCCGGGAGTTGGCGGTGCGCACGGTGAGGCGGCCGCCTTCGGGCATGGCGTCGCGCCCGTTGACGGCCAGGTTCAGCAGCACCTGCTCGATCTGGCCGGGGTCGGCGCGGGCGGTGCCGAGGTCGGCCTCCAGCTCGGTCACCAGCTCCACCTGGTCGCCGATCAGGCGGCGGAGCAGCTTCTCCATCTCGGTGACCACCTCGTTGAGGCTGATCACCTTGGGCGTCAGCACCTGGCGGCGGCTGAAGGCCAGCAGCTGGCGGGTGAGCGCGGCGGCCCGGTCGGCCGCGCGGCGGATCTCCTCCACGTCCTCGCGGGCGCGGTCGTCCTCGGCCAGGTCCAGCAGCAGGAGGTCGGCGTTGCCGCGGATGGCGGTGAGCAGGTTGTTGAAGTCGTGCGCGACCCCGCCCGCCAGCCGCCCGATGGCCTCCATCTTCTGCGACTGCAGGAACTGCTGCCGGCTCACCTCCAGCGCCGCCTCGGCCTCGCGCCGCTCGGTCACGTCGCGCGAGTTGACCACGATGCCCATGACGGCCGGGTCGTGCAGCAGGCTGGTGGCCACCGTCTCCAGCACGCGCACGCCGCCGTCCTTGCGCGTCATGCGGAACTCGCTCCACTGCGGCTCGCCGGGCGAGCGGATGGCGCGGTCGAACACGCCCAGCACGCGCGGCACGTCGTCCTCGTGCACCAGCTCGAAGAGGTACACGCCCACGAACTCCTGCACCGTGTACCCCAGCACCCGCTCGGCCGAGGGGCTGGCGAAGCGCACGTACCCGTCGCCCTCCAGCACGGCGATGATGTCCTGGGCGTTCTCGATGAGCGAGCGGAAGCTCTGCTCGCGGTCGCTCACGGCCCGCTCGGCCTCGCGCCGCTGCGTGGCGTCCTTGAGCACCCCGATGAAGTGGCTCAGCCGCCCGCCCGGCTCGCGCACGGGCGAGATGGAGACCACGTTCCAGAACGGCGTGCCGTCCTTGCGGTAGTTGAGCACCTCCACCTCGCACGGCAGCCCCGCGCGCACCGCCTCGGCCATGCGCGCCACCGCGGCCGGGTCGGTGCCCTCGCCCTGGAGGATGCGGCAGTTGCGGCCCACGATCTCCTCGGCCGAGTACCCGGTGAGGCGCTCGAAGCCGGGGTTGGCGTGCACGATGGGGTTGCCGGGCAGGTGCGGGTCGGAGATGACGATGCCGTCGGTGACGGCGGCGATGGCGCGGTCGCGCAGGCGCAGCTGGCGCTCGGCCTCGCGCTGCTCGGTCACGTCCTTCGCGATGCCGTACACGCCCGCGATGGAGCCGTTGACCCAGATGGGAAGCTTGGTGACGGTCAGCTCCAGGCGCCGCCCGTCGTGCGTGCGGATGCCCGCGGAGTAGTGCTGCGGCTCGCCCGCCGCGGCCAGCAGGAAGTGCCGCTCGCTGGCCTCGCGGTCCTCGGGCACGATCAGCCCGGCGAAGGGCTGGCCCAGCAGGTCGTCGCCCGCGTAGCCGGTCAGCTCGGTGACCGCGGCGTTGAAGCTGGTGAAGCGCCCCGCCATGTCGAACGAGAACACCGGGTCCGGGTTGAACTGGAAGAGGGAGCGGTGGCGCTGCTCGCTCTCCTCCAGGCGCTCCTCGGCCACGGCGCGCTCGCTCACGTCGTTGAGGCTGGCCACCAGCGCGCGCACCTCGGGCACGTGCAGCAGGTTGCGGCCGGTGGCCTCCAGCATCCGCACCTCTCCGTCGGCGCGGCGGAAGCGCACGCGCAGCACGGCGCTGCCGCGGGGCGTGCGGTCCAGGGCGCGCACCCACTCGCGGGCGCGCGGGACGTCGGCCGGGAGCATCAGGTCGAAGATGGTGCCGCCCGCGCGCGACGACGAGGGGTGCCCCGTGAGCCGCTGCACGCCCGCCGACAGGTCGAGCAGGCGGCCCTCGCCGTCGAACACCGTCACCCACTCCGAGGCGTTCTCCACCAGCGCGCGGTAGTAGCGCTCGCTGCCGGTGAGCGCGTCGCGCGCGTGCACCCGCTCGGTGGCGTCGGTGATGAAGCCCTCCAGCGCCGCCGGGGCCCCGTCCTCCTCCCCGTCCTCCACCGCGCGGCCCTGCTCGCATACCCAGCGCTCCGCGCCGCCCGGCGGCAGGATGCGGTACTCCAGCTCGTACGGCCGGCCGTCGGCCACGGCGGCCTGAACCTCGCGCCACACGCGGCCCCGGTCCTCGGGGGCGATGAGCGAGGCGTAGCTCACGCGCCCCTCCACGAAGGCCTCGGGCGGGTAGCCGGTGAGCTCGC
>DASRQW010000037.1 GCA_035696245.1 Longimicrobiaceae bacterium
CCGCGAAGGCGGACTTTGCGCTCCTGTTGCCGCGGTTTCAACCGCCAGCAGTTTGCAGCGCCCGACTCGCCCTCACCCCGCGCGCGGCTGGTGCGCCGCCCATCTCCCGAGCCCCAGGCGGTCCGCGGCGAAGGCGGCGAGGAGCCCGGCGGCGGCGATCGCCAGCAGATCCGGCCGCACCGTCGCCCAGCGGATCGCCGGGGACTCGGCCAGCGGACTCAAGCCTTCGGCGAGGGGGGCGGCGGCGAGCGGCGCCACGACGATCACGGCAGCGACGAGCACCGCCGGCAGCAGCACGCGCTCGAACAGCGGGAGCCGCTCGGGCGGGGGCATCACCACCGCGGCCATGCGCTCCGCGAAGCCGTCCGGCAGCGCGAAGCCGGGCTCCTCGGCCAGCGCCTCGGCCACCAGGCGGTACGCGGCCGCCTCGGCGTCATCGCCGCCGGGCGCGGGGGCGAGCCCCGCATCCATCCGCTCCTGGACCTGCCAGTCCCTCTCCGTCACGGCCTCAGCTCCTCAGCGCTGTACCTCGTCAACAGCCTGTCCTTGAGCGCCTTGCGCCCGCGGAACAGGTAGCTCTTCACCGTGCCCGCGGGCAAGCCCATGACCTGCGAGACCTCACCCACCGACATCTCCTCCAGGTGGTAGAAGGTGAGCACGGCGCGGTATGGCATGGGCATCCCGTCCACCTGCTCGCGCACGAAGCCGCGCATCTCCCGCGCCGCCATCTCGTCGCCCCACTCGGGAGACAGGTCGCGCACCTCGGCCGGCGGCGTGTGCCCCCGGTTGCCGGGCGCCAGGTCCTCGAAGAGCGGCATGCGCTTCTTCTGCAGGTGGCTCAGGCAGGCGCGGTAGGCGATGCTCGCGATCCAGGTGGAGAGCTTGGACTGGAAGCCGAAGCCGCCCAGCTTGCGGTGAACGCGGAAGAACACGTCCTGGCACAGCTCCTCGCGGTCGCGCTCGTCGCGGACCATGCGGCCCACCACGTGGCTCACCAGGCGCTGATACCGCGCGACGAGGTCGCGGAACGCGGCGCCGTCGCCCGCCAGCACGCGCTCCACCAGGGCTCTCTCGGGCTCCATGCGCCAGTAGACGGGACGAGGGTGAGAACGGTTGCAGCGGGAGATGCGGTGCGGCGTTGCAACCGCCGGCCGGGAGGCCCCGTCCACTGGTGAGAGGCCGGGCCCAACGGGGCGCGGCTCCGAACCCGAACCCAGGAAACGAGCTAGATATGGATATCCTGCCGATGGTGATCGTCGCGACGGTGGTGGCCGGGGGCGTGATGATCGTGCGGTCCATCTCGGACAACTGGACGCGGCGCAAGGCGCTGGACGCCCACGCGTCCGACGACGTGGTGCGCACCATCTTCACCCGGCGCCGCGACCCGGACACGTACGGCGCGCTGAAGTGGGGCCTGGTGGTGGCGGCGGTGGGGATCGCGCTGATGGTCGTGCAGTTCCTGCCGTACAACGACAACGACCCCATCGCCTTCGGGATCGTGCTTCTCTTCGCGGGCGCCGGGCTGCTGGCCTACTACGCCATGGCGCGCCGCGTCGCCCCGCAGAGCTGGGAACCCGCGCCGCCCGCCCGCACCGAGTACGATCCCGGCGACGGAATCTAGCGCGCGGTCCACCCTGGCACCTAGAAAAACAGCGCACGACGTAGGCGAGTCGGCGAGCGCGGAGGAGCCGCCTAAACTGCTCCTCGACACGGACTGGGCATTCCCGGTCGGCGCTGGGCCTCGGCTTCTGCCGAGGCCCTTCTGCTTGCAAGGGATACCTCTCGATCACCAATCCATGATCGTTGCGCGGGAGCGGAAGGCATCACTATCCTACATGCTCGGCTCGGCCGCGGGCTCCCCGCCCGCGCGATGGCCCGCCGAGCATCCGTCCGTACGCAGCACCTCCCCCGTTCTTCGTTCACCCGCCGCGAGAAGACCGATGGACTCCACTCCGTTCTCCGCCGCCCCCGAAGCTTCGGCACCGGCGCTCACGCAGGAAGAAAGAACGAACGCCATGCTGTGCCATGTGCTTTCGCTCTGCGGCTACGTCATTCCCATGGGCCACATCATCGGGCCGCTGATCATCTGGCTGTCGAAGAAGGACACCTCGGCCTACGTGGACCGGCACGGGCGCGAGTCGCTGAACTTCCAGATCAGCATGATGATCTACGTGATCGGCGCCTTCATCCTGATGTTCCTGCTGGTGGGCTTCTTCCTCCTGCCCGTGCTGGCGGTCTTCCACATCGTGGTCGTCATCATCGCCTCGATGCGCGCGAACGAGGGGCGCGAGTACCGCTATCCGCTCTGCATCCGCTTCCTATAGGCGAGACGCGGCGGGCCGGCTGTGCATCCGCCGAGAAGCCGACGACGAGCGAGGTCCCTGGCCGATGCCGGGGACCTCGTCTCGTTTCGGCAACGGCATATGGGCCGGGAGATGCGCGGCCGCCGTGCATCTCCCGAAATCCGACGTGCCGCCCTACCGCGCCACCACGGCCGCGCCGCTGTTCAGGTAGTCCAGCACCAGCCCCGTCATCACGCGGATGCCGATGGGGATGGCGGCGTCGTCGGCCTGGAAGGTGGGCGTGTGGTGGTCGCCCGAGACGGTTCCCGGCTTGGTCGTGCCCAGCCGGTAGAAGAAGCCGGGGACGGTATTCGCGAAGAACGCGAAGTCCTCGGCGCCCGTGGTGGGCGGGATGTCGGAGACGTTGGCGGCGCCCATCAGCCGGTCCAGCGTGGGGCGCATGCGGGCGGCGAGGGCGCGGTCGTTCACGGTCACGGGCGTGGTACGCTGGTACTCCATCTCGTACGTGGCGCCGGCCGCATGCGTGATGCCGTCCAGGATCTCGCGGATGCGGTGCTCCACCGTGTCCTGCACCGCGGGGTCGAAGGTGCGTACGGTGCCTTCCAGGTGCGCGTCTGCCGGGATGATGTTGAAGCGCTCGCCGGCGCGCACCATGCCCACGGTGACCACACTGGGCTCGAACGGCGAGAGGTTGCGCGAGCGGATGGTCTGGAGCGCCAGGATGGCCTGCGCCGCGGTGACCACGGGGTCGATGGAGAGCTGCGGCGACGCGCCGTGCGCCTGCCGGCCGTGGATGGTGATCATGAACTTGTCCGACGCGGCCATGGCGGGGCCGGGCGTGTAGCCCACCTTGCCCACCTCCATCTGCGCGAAGGTGTGGAGGCCGAACACGGCGCTGGGCCGCACGCCGTTGAACGCGCCCTCGGCCAGCATCAGCTTGGCGCCGCCTTCCTCACCCGGGGGCGAGCCCTCCTCGGCGGGCTGGAAGAGGAAGACGACGGTGCCCGGCAGCCGCCCGCGCATGCCCGCGAGCACCGAGGCGACGCCCATCTGCACCGCCGTGTGCACGTCGTGCCCGCACGCGTGGGCGACGCCCACCTCGTGGCCCATGTACGTGCCCTTGTCGGTGCTGCGCCACGGATACGACGTCGCTTCCGTCACCGGCAGCGCGTCCATGTCCGCGCGGATGGCGATGACCGGGCCCGGCCGGCCCCCGCGCAGGATGCCGACGACGCCGGTGTGGGCCACGCCGGTGCGCACCTCCATGCCCAGCGAGCGAAGGTGCGCCGCCACCATCTCGGCCGTGTGGAACTCGCGGTTGCTCAGCTCCGGGTGCTGGTGGATGCGGTGCCGCACGTCCACGATGGCAGGCAGGACGCGTTCGACGGCGGCGGCCACCTGCGCGTCGTCGGCCGCACTCGCGGGTGCCTGCGCCGCCGCCGCGCGCGGGCCCGCCGCCGCCAGCACCAGCGCGGGCAGTGCGTGTGAGATGCGAAGCTTCATGGGTGTGCCTGGGGTGACGGGAGACGGCTGGGAGATGGGAGGGCTTCGCGCAATCTTCGCCCTCCACCGCGGAGAGTCAATCGGCTCGCGCGGCCTGCGCACCGGCGCGAACCCGCCATGCTCACCTTTCGACGGACATCCGGCGCGTTTTCGCCTCCGTTGCGGCTCGGGCAAGCGGAACGCGGGGCAACCGGGGGATGAGCCCGCGGCATCGGAATCCCTGCATCTTCATCTTCCTTCCGGCGTACATCGCCCAACACCGAAAACCGTGCCGGCATGCGAAGATGGACGGCGGGTGCGCTCGTCCGCGGGAGGTGGCGGCCAGACGGCGGCGAGGGAGCGGAGGGGACTTCGCGGAGGGTTGCGGGTACTCCGTTCGGCCGGGGGATTTGCGGCGTCGCGCAAGGTGGCGCGGAGCGGGCTGTTTGTGGCATGGGCCCGCATCGTGCTACATTGGCGCCCCTGCGCTACGGGCGCGGGTAGCAGCCGGCGGGTGGAGCGGGCCGGGGCGTCCGCCCAGTGAGATCCGAGCAATCGTCCAGGAGAGAGTCGTGGCACCCAAGCGAGACACGTCCCGTTTCAAGAAGCTGCTGCTCTTCGCGCACAACTTCGTGAAGCACCCCACCATGCTGGGCTCGGCCATCCCCAGCTCGCCGTTCCTGATCCACCACCTGATGAACCAAATCGACTGGAAGCAGGCGCGCGTGATCGTGGAGTACGGGCCGGGGGTGGGCACCATCACGGGCGAGATCCTGCGCCGCATGCGGCCGGACGCGCACCTAGTGGTGCTGGAGACCAACGAGGACTTCGTCCGCTTCCTCAGCACGTCGGTCCGCGACCCGCGGCTGCACGTGGTGCACGGCTCGGCCGCCGACATCGAGGCGGTGCTGGAGCGCCTGAAGATCGACCGCGCGGACTACATCATCAGCGGCATCCCGTTCAGCATGATGCCCGAGGACGTGCGCGCCGCCCTGGTCCGCGCCACCCGCGACGCCCTTCGCCCCAACGGCGCCTTCCTCGTCTACCAGTTCTCCAGCGCCGTGCTGCCGCACCTGCAAGAGGTCTTCGGCACCGTCCGCAAGGAATACGAGCTGCTCAACATCCCCCCCGCGCACCTGTACTACTCCACGCCCTGACGCTCCGGGCAGGCAAGACGGTAGATACGAAGCGGCGGACCGGCACATGCCCGTCCGCCGCTTCCGTCTTTTCGGGAGATGTGGAGCGGATCGGCCGTGTCTGGAACGATCCGCAGTCGCGAACCGGCCGGTAGATGTGGAGCCGAGCGCCGGATGCCGGGCTGCTCGGGAGATGTGGAGCCGCAGATGTCGGGGTCGGCAGATGCGTGGCGATCCAGCCGGCCACTGTGGATGCGCGGACTTGCCATCGCCGCGGCAGCGCCGGGGCGTCAACGCACGGCTTACGATGGCGCGAAGGCGGGGTGCGCGGCCCCGCTCCCGAACCCACTTCGCAATGCACATCCGCCGATGCTGCCGATTGGATGAATGGCCGGCACCGCGCAGAAGCAACCCTCCCCCAGGCAGTTTTGGGGGAGGGTCGGGCGAGCCTAAGCGAGTCCGGGGAGGGGGCCCCGCCTCCCCCGC
>DASRQW010000038.1 GCA_035696245.1 Longimicrobiaceae bacterium
GAAGCATCGCGGTAACCCTCTTCCGGCGCGCCGGACACCAGTCCCTGACCCGTGCTCGACGGTTCTTGGCCCACGACATTCACGCCCTCCTCGGTCTGCTGGAATGAAACAGCCCTGCCCGCAAGCGGGGGAAGGCACGGCCGTTAGCGCATGTCCTGCCTTGGTATGGGTCCAGGTTGCCTCCTCCCGGCCGACGCGGTGGCGGCTCGCGTTGCGCGCTGCGTGGGGCGGGTCGAGCGGCAGCTTTGCGGGACGCGAGGAGCCCTCGTCCGAAGGACGACCGCAGTTCATAGCCGGGGGTTTCATACCAATACGGGCGATCAACTGTGCATTGTGCGGTTTGTCTACCGAGCGTTCGCACCGTCTTGCTCCGAAGAATGCACAGTCATTCAACCGGATTGGTATCATACCCCCGGAGCGGCCGCGATCGAGCTAAGCGCGTTGCGATGGGGCCGAGCAATCTCTACATCTCGGCCCGTGGCAGCATCGATCCCCGCCGTCGTTCATCTACGCCGCGATCCGCACCTCAAGCTGTCGTACATCTTCCGTGGCGAAGGTCGCACGCGTCTCGTGCAACCAGCCGTACGTGGTCGTGCTCACCGCGTGGGGGTGGTTGCTCTGGTAGACGAAGAAGACGGTGGCCAGTACGGCGAGGATGAACAGCACCAAGAGCGCGATCTTGACCGGGCTGTACGGCCGCTCGCCCTGGACCTCGCCGGTGCGGGCGTTGACCATGCGGCGGTACACGCGGTCGCGGTGCTTCCACGCGCCGATCCACACCGGCAGCAGCACGTGCTTGAAGCTCACGTCTTCGTACCGCGTGTCCATCGACCCGATTCGCTGCTTGTCGCCGCCGATGTCGCGCTCGATGGCGCCGCGGATCTCCGGGTCCATCGCCACCTTCGCCTGCTCGAAGCCCTGGTCCAGCGGCACGCTGTAGCTCTCCGCCCGGAACCCGCGCAGGTACTCGTCGGAGAACGACACCAGCGCGTCCATGTCCCACGGCTGCAGCGCCGCGGCTTGCTTGGGCGGCAGGGAGCCGCTGGCCATCACCAGCAGGTCGTCGAAGTCCAGGCGCACCGTGCCGCTGGTGGAGTACCACGCCGTGCGCTGCACCTGTCGCGTCTTGGTCTCCGTCTCGCCTTTGTCGTTCGTCTCGGTGTACGCCTCCGTCTCGTAGTAGTGCTCGCCCCGCTGCCCCGTGTAGTGCGTGGTGGTGGCCGCGTCGTACGTCCAGCACGGGACGTAGATGCCGTTCACGCCGCCCTCGCGTCGCGCGTGCGTCTTGAAGTCGTTCGGCGCGAACCACAGTCCCTTCACCCAGTCCTCCAGCAGCCGCTCCGCGTCCGTGCGCGTGACCTTGAACGGCAGCAGCGCACGGGGCCGCACCAGCTTGGCCGAAGCGTCCGCCGCCACCAGCGACGAGGCGCAGAACGGGCAGCTGTCCGCCACCACGTTCTCGGCCAGCGTGGTCTGCGCGCCGCAGCCGGTGCAGCGGGCGGTGGTCACCTCGTGCAGGTTCTCCGGCGCCTCGGCCGCGCGCGCCAGCCACTCGCGGAAGTCCAGCTCCTCCACGGCGGCGGCCACCGGCTCGGCGCCGCCCGTCACCGGCGTCTTCACGCCGCAGTACGGGCACAGCAGCTCGCTGTCGCCGGGGCTGTACTCCAGGCCCGCGCCGCAGCCCGCGCACGGCAGGCTGCCGGTGGAGACTGCCGAAGGAACGGGCGGAACGGCGGAATGCGCGTCGGAGTGGAGTTGGTCGCTCACGTGTGGTGCGGTGCGGAGGTTTCTGGACGTGTGACGCCACGACGGGCGTCGGAGGGAAGGGAGATGCGGTCGCGGGGACGCCGGCTCGGCGCCCCCGCTGTTCCTTCGTGCCGGGAGATGCGCATCCGCCGGTTCGCCCGCGGGCCGCACATCTCCCGTCTTCGCTCCGCGGATGCTCATCGGAGCCGCGCAACGGCCGAGATGACGTAGATGCAGTCCTTCACGCGAGATGCGCAGCTCCAGGCGAGCGTGCAGATACGCATCTCCCGACGTGTGTCCCGCGCCGATCGGCAGATGCGCATCCACTCGACGGTCGGGTGGATGCGCATCTCACGTCCGACCTCTCCAGCGTTACGGTAGATGCCATCCCGCCGGTCCGACCATCCGCCGGTCACCGTTTCCTGCGGCGACGTGGCGGATGCGCGGCGGGTCAGGACGGGAGCGGCGGCGGGACGGAGGCGAAGAGCTGCGACAGCTCGGTGACCTCGCCCGCGGGCGTCCAGCCGCTCATGCCCTCGCGCCACACGAGCGTGCCGCGCGTGAGGCCGCCGCCCTGCGCCTGCTGGCGGAGCGCGTCCATGCCGTGCGGGCCGCTCTGCTTGCCGTCTTCCGCGACGAAGAAGGCGGCGCCCTGCTGCGGCAGCGGCGGCGGGCCGCCCTGCTGCTGCGGCTGCTGCTGGCCGGCCGTGTACGCCTGCCCCATCTGGTTCGCCATCGCGAAGCCCATCCCCAGGCCCATGCCGCTCGCCGCCGCGCCGCCGGGGTTGTTGGCCGCAGCCTCGAGCGACTGCGCCGTCTGGAACTGCGTGTAGGCGTTTAGGTTGCCGATCACGCCCATGCTGCTGCGCTTGTCCAACGCACGCTCCACCTCTTCGGGCAGCGAGATGTTCTCCACGAGGATCTTGGTGACCTCGATGCCGTATCCCGCGAACTCGGGCGACACCTTGCCCGCCAGCAGCGCCCCGATTTCGTCGTAGCTGCCCGCCAGGTCCAGCACGGGAATCTTGCCCTCCCCGATCGCATCCGCGAAGCGGGACACGATCAGGTTGCGAAGCTGCTCGGTGATCTCACCGGTGGTGAACTGCGCGTTCGTGCCCACGATCTCGCAGATGAAGCGCGCCGGCTCCTTCACGCGCAGCGCATACGTGCCGAACGCGCGCAGCCGCACCGGCCCGAACTCCGCGTCGCGCAGCATGATGGGGTTCTTGGTGCCCCACTTCTGGTCGGTGAACTGGCGCGTGGAGACGAAGTAGACCTCGGCCTTGAACGGGCTGTCGAAGCCGTACTTCCAGCCGCGCAGGGTGGAGAGGAGCGGCAGGTTCTGCGTGGTGAGCGTGTAGGTGCCGGGCGCGAACACGTCCGCGATCTGGCCCTCGTTCACGAACACGGCCGCCTGGCCGGGCCGCACGATGAGCTGCGCGCCGTTCTTGATCTCGTTGTCGTGCCGCTCGAAGCGGTGCACCATCGTGTTGCTCGACGCGTCGAGCCACTCTACGATGTCGATCAGCTCGCTCTTGATGAAGCCGTTCCAGAACGCCATGGCGGTGCTCTCCTTGGGTGCCCGTGTGTGCCGCGGCTGCTGCCACTCTATCTACCGTCCGCCGGACCGAAAGGCAACGGTCCAGCCGCTCGCCCTCCCTTGTGCCGGGGGCGTGGCGTTGTATACGGCGGATGGACGGCGGAGGTTTCCGTCCCGCCGCGCATCTCCCGACCCGCAAAGCAGTTCGGATGGCCGTCGGACGCGCCCGTGGCTGCGCCGGTGGATGCCGAGTTCCGTGTGCGGCACGCCGTCCATCCCCCGTGCTCGGTGCAAACCGGGGCCGTCGATGCGACCGTGGAAGCACCGATCACCGTGCCGCCGAACCCGGAGGACGAGTTCACATCGTTGTTTGAACATCTAAATTGATGCGGGGCCGCCAGATGCGCTCGTGAGGGGCGGATGTAGCAGACGGAACCTCGGTGATCGATGTGACGCGGGGGCGGGGCGGGCCGTCTACAGCCCAGAACGTGGTGCCATGAAACCCCCCGAAGGAGGATGCGACGATGTTCCGGATGAAGACCCTCCCGGCCCTGATGATCGGCTCGCTGGCCCTGGCGGCCTGCGACTCCGGCACGGGCGGCAACACCGGCGCCCAGGTGGCGCTGCGGATGGACGTGCAGCGCGGTGCGTCGGCCAACGTGCTGGGCGGCAGCGCGGTGACGCAGACCGCCCCGGCGGGGTCGCTCGTGCTCACCGGCAGCAACGGCACGCTGACGCTCACCGACGTGCGGGTGATCGTGTCGCGCTTCCAGCTGGGCGACGACTGCGGCCACAGCGGCGCGCACACCGACAAGGGCGGCGACGGCGAGAAGCACGACAGCATCGAGCACGCGGGCAAGGACTGCGGCCAGCAGTTCCGGAGCACGGCCAAGTTCGTGAAGCTGCCCCTGGGCGGCGGCACCGTGGCGCTGGCCGACGACCAGATCCCCGCCGGCACGTACGACCGCCTGAAGCTGAAGGTTGACAACCTGGACCTGGACGACGACGATGATGACGCCACCGAGCACCAGGGCGTCCAGGCGCTGTTCTCCACCATCCGGGGCGAGTTCCCGGACTGGCCGGCCAAGGCCAGCCTGCTGGCGGTGGGCACCTTCACGCCCGCGGCGGGCGGCGCGGCGGTCCCGTTCCGCACCTACTTCTCGGCCGAGCTGCGGACGGACGTGATGCTGGACCCGGCGCTGGTGATCACCGACGATGCGGCGACCAAGACGGTGAGCGTGACCATCGACCCGAGCGCCTGGTTCAAGACGGCCGACGGCAAGGTGCTGAACCTGTCCGCCTTCGACTTCGCGACCACGCACCAGCTCGTCCCGTTCGAGGTGAAGGTGCGCGACGGCATGCACGGCCATCACCACAACGGCCGCGACGACTGACCGATGACCTGCCGGTCCCGGTAAAACGGGCCGGTGTGCGGGGTGGGGTGGGGAGGAGCAGCAAAAGGGTGGCGGCGCAGAACATCGCGCCGTCACCCTTTTGCTGCGTGTATGTCCTGCAAGGGACGTAGACGGCCACGCATTCAGCCACAGCCTTGGCGCGGGCGATGCGGCTATCGGTATCTCGGAGATGCGAGGCGTTCGGCGAGGAGTGGCCGAAGGGGCGGCTCGCACACGCGCTCCGCCCTTTTCAGCCGATTCACCGCCTCAGCAGACGCCCACCTCGGCCTCTTGGTTCGTGGAAGTCGTTCCCGTCGGGAAAACGGCTTCGAGCGAGTAGCCGTAACCGGTTTCCAGCCAGTACCCTGACTCTTGGTCCCAGTGGCACAACGAATTGCCGGTGTAGCTCCACGCCGTGTCGGTCCACGGACTTGTGGCACTGGTGATGGTTCCCGCGTTGCCATAGCCGGTGAACCCCCCGAATTCGTCCTGCCCGTAGGAGATGTAGACTCGCTTGACCACGTAGGTCGCGCCCACGAGCGTGGGCCACGTCAGTACCGGCTGCCCCGAGACGTAGGTTACGGTCAGTGTCGGTGAGGGGAGCGGGTAAAGCGTCCGTATCGCCAATAGGTCGTTCGAGCTGAAGCCGGCCCACTGGTTCGCTGCCGTTGCCCCGTTCATCACCGAACCGGCGTCGCCCCCGCTCCCTGGGGTGCCCGCCACCTGATTGGCACCATCAGGAGCGGCCGATTCACCCAACTGAACCCAGTTGCTGTGGCGTAGACCAAGCGTGTGACCGATCTCGTGCACCATGTTGTGCAGTCGCTGCTGGTTGTTCTGCGAGAAGCCACGGCAGGCGGAGGTGTTCACCGTCACGGCGGCGCCGGGATTCCCTCCGGAGGGCCACGCCGCAACCGCCGCCCAATTCCAGGGGAGACAGCCTAGGCCGAAGCTGATGTCGGCAGGGGTGCCCTCCACGATGCGGACGTAGCTGTTCGGAACCTGGTTCCAGATCCCGAGGGCGGTGCGGGCGGCGTCTTGCCAGTCGGACTCGGCTGCCAATCCCGACAGATCCACGGTGATCTGGTGCACCTTGGGCGAGCCGATCAGCGCATTCGTACTGAACTGGACACGTACATCGGGAGACCGCAGCACTGTAGGCAGTTGTGCCTTGGTCAGGCGGATGTCGCCTTCCACGACGACGTAGTCGCCGAAGTCCTGTACCATGTCGCCACGAAAACCGAGAGCCTCGACGCGACGAGAAAGATCGTCTGGCTTCGGGGAGGAAGGTGCAGTGCTGCTGGAGTCACAGCTTGCGACCGTGGCCAGTGCCAATGTGGCGATAACGTAGCGACAGCGGGAAGATACACGCATGCGGACATCTCCTTTGCAACAGGGTCTGGAGTCCACGCACCGAGCGCGAACGATGGAGTGTCCGTATGCTAATGTCCTAAAATGCGCTAGTCTATAGTCGTGTTCCTGGTGCTCGCGTCGTCCAAACGGGAGGGAATGGTTGCGACAGATGGTTTCACGCGCATGCCGCCGCATGCCCCGCCAGGGGAACTCGGAAAGGCGCTACGGCCTCCATGGTTCATCGTCGACGCGCGGCTGCGAGTGACCGTGTCGCTCGTAGACGCTACGCCGCGTCGCCGAAGTCGACCTTGGTCTCGTGGAGCACGCAGTGCTCGCCGCAGCCGAAGCGGTAGCGGTTGCGGGCGAACCAGCGGTAGAACTTGTCGAAGAGCCAGCCCACCACGGGGACCTTGAACACCCACCCGATCATCCCGCCGCGCGGCAGGATCTCCAGCAGCTGCTCGATGGCCTGGGCGCCCGCCCACGTCTTCCCGCCCGGCCCCACCAGCTGCATCGCCTTCGCGTACTCTTCCGCCGGGATCCACGGGAAGCGCGAGAGGACGGAGGTGTTCTGGAACGGCGTCAGCTCCAGCATGCCGGGCTTGTCCCACGTGCGAAGCACGCCCACCAGGCGGTTGCACACCTTGCACTGGCCGTCGTAGACCACGGTGTACGGGCGGCCCATACCCGCGGCGCTGGCCTGCTCGCCGCCGAAGACGAAGTGCACCACGGGG
>DASRQW010000039.1 GCA_035696245.1 Longimicrobiaceae bacterium
ATAGTAGCGTCAATCGTGCTGGCAAGTGCACCTGGCGTTAGCACCCCCACTTGACGTTGGATGAGGCGCTCGCTGGCTGTGAACAGCTTCCCCGGACGCGCGTAACTGACGGTATTGAGGGAGCCCTGAGAGAACGCCGACGATGTGAGTTCGACTGCTGCCGGATCACCGTACGGATTGCTCGTCACCTGGCAGAGCACGCAGTCGCCCCGGCCAGCGGCGGCCAAGACGACTGCGGGACGTAGCTTGGATTGGGAAAGGTCGGAAAACGGGAACGGGACGAGGACTACTGCGCCTCTTGCAGGTGCTGCCACGCGGCATCCTCCTCTGGGCGGTTCCAGTCTTCGGCGAGTGCGGGCTCACTCAGCAGCGCGGTAAGCTCTGGCAGTTCGGGTGATTCATCGAGAACGGTGACTAAGGCTCGATGAGCCGTGGAAACAGAGACCGGCTCCAGCAGGTGGACGCGGCCATCCGGTTCGATAATCGCTTCGATTGTACGGAGCACAGAATCACCTCGTGTTAGAGGAACACTTCCAACATAACGCAGGTGACCGCACGAGGGGAGGCGTGCGCTCGCTGTATCAAGCCAACCACGAGCAGCGTGGGTGCCGCCATTCTCCCGATTCGGTTGACTCAAACGCCAGTTCCAGCCCCTCGCACCCGCACCGCCGCCCCATCCTGCCACACCAGCCCCGACGCACTCCCGCTGCTCGCCAGCGAGGGCGCGGCGCCGTTCATGGCGGGGGTAAGTTCGTGCACGCTGTTGCCGTCCAAGCGGGCGAGGTGGACTTGCTTTTGGGCGGTGCGGCGGTCGTCCCAGGCGGCGAGGATGCCGGTGGGGGTGGAGGCGAGCTTGACCTGGGAGGGCGGGACCCAGTCGCCGGATTCGAGGGCGGTGGGAGCGTTGAAGGTGCGGGCACCGTCGGCGGAGGTGGCGAAGAAGATGCCGGGCTTGCCCTCACGGCCGGTGTACCACGCGACGACCACGCGTCCCTGCCCGTCCACGGCCACGGACGGGCCGGCGTGCGGGCAGCCGGGGAAGACCCAGCCGTCGCGGTGCACGGCGGCGGGCGCGGTGAAGGTGCGGCCGCCATCCGCGCTGCGGGCGATGGCGACGTCGCGCACGTCGCCCGCGAAGACCTTGCGCCACGCGACGTAGACAGCGCCGTCCGGCCCCGCCGCCAGCGACGTGCGGCAGCACGGGCATACGCCGCGGTCCACCACCACGCTCACCGAGAAGCGCTGCGCCCCCGGCTTCCACGTCGCCACGCGCAGTTCCGAGCCGGGCAGCGACGCCTCGGCCGCGCTCTTGGCCGGGTGGTGCATCTGCGCCATCGCCGCGCCGTGGTCCATGCCATCGTGCGCATCGCCGCCGGCCTTCCCCGCGGCGCCGGCGGCCTCGCGCGCCTGCATGGCGGCGATCGCTTCGGGCGTGGCGGGCTTGAGCTTGCCCTGCGCGATGAGGGCGGCGCGCGCCTTGTCGTTCTCGCGCGAGTCCAGCCAGGCCACGTAGACGGTGCCGTCCGCCCCCACCGTCACGTTGTGGAACGTGTGCCCCGACGGCAGGCCGCCCGCGTCGTCGTTCACCGTGACCGCGGCGCCGAACGTCCTCCCGCCATCCGCCGAGGCGGCGAAGAGGAGGTCGCTCGCGGGGAACATACGGCCGGGCACGTCGGTGCTCTTCTGCCAGACCACGTAGACCTCGCCCTTGGGGCCCGTCACGACCTGCGGCGGGGCCTGCTCGGCCGTGGACGCGTCACCCGCGACGGAGTTCACGCGGACGGGCGCGCCTTCGCGGCGGCCGGCGGCGCCCAGGCGCGCGAGCATCACGTTCTGCGCGCCGTCGTGCGTCTCCACCCACGCGACGTACGTCGTCTTCCCGTCCGGCGAGAGCGCGACGGTGGGCGTGGTGCCGCCGGAGGATGCGACCGTAACGGGCGCGCCCAGCGTGGCGCCCTCGCCAGCGGTGCAGGCGGCGAGCGGGATCGAGCAAGCGGCGAGCGCCAGACGCAACGCGAGGCGCGGTCGGGAGATGGGCATATTCGTCATCTCCTCAGCGCTTCCAGCGGTACTGCACCGCCAGGCTCAGGCTGCGCGGCGCGCCGGGGGTGAGCTGCTCCTTCTGGAACGGGTCGTACGCGGCGGCCTCGGCGTAGCGCTTGTCCAGCAGGTTGGTGACGCTCCCGTCCAGCTCCAGCGCGCGCGTGACCGGCAGGTTCAGGCGCAGGTTGAAGAGGTCGTGCCCGGCGTACTTCTGCGTATTCTCCGGGTTCTCGAAGTACGAGCCCACGCGCACCCACTCGCCCGTGAGCCGCGTGTCGCGCATCCACGAAGGCGTGTACGCAAGGCGGGCGTTCGCCAGCACGCGCGGGGCGGACTCCTGGCGGTTGCCGCTGTAGTCCACGTTCGCGGCGCCGCCCAGCGTCCACCGCCGGTAGGTGTGCAGCGCATTGGAATAGCTCACGTCCGCGCGGAGCTGGCGGCCCAGCGGCGCGCCCAGGCCCAGCTCCACGCCCTGGTGCCGGGTGAAGCCGGCGTTTGCGTTCACGCGGTTGAAGCCCGCGCCGTCCGCCGTAGGCACGAAGGCGCTGAGGATGTCGTTCTTCAGATCCATCCGGTAGAGCGACGCCTCGTACGACACGTCGGAGAGGACGCCGCGCACGCCCGTCTCGTAGCTGTCCACCGTCACCGGCTTGAGGTTCGTCCCATCCACCGACGAGCCCTGGCGGAAGAGCTGCCCTTCCGACGGCACGCGGAAGCCGTTGCGGTACGAGGCGAAGAGGCCCAGCGCGGGCGAAAAGGTGTACGTCATCCCCAGCTTGGGGCTCACGTGGTCGTACCAGGGTGCAGCATCCTCCGGCCGGCGCCAGCGGCCCGCCTGGGTGGGCGCGAGCTTCGTGTGGTAGTCGTAGCCCACGTGGTCGTAGCGCACGCCCAGGCTCAGCAGCAGCGGCTTCACCGGCGACACGTCGGCCTGCACGTAGGGCGATGCCTCGCGGAAGGTCACGTCGTAGTCGTACAGCCGCGAGCCCACCGTGTAGCTGGCGTAGACCTGCCCGTCCTTCACGGGCGTGACTAGGCTCTCGTCGTGATGGCCGGGGCTCACCTCCAGGTCCAGCCCGCCGATCACCTTCGCGCTCCAGAACGGCAGGTCCAGCCGCAGCTTGGACAGCATCCCCAGCGAGCTGTTCGAGGTGGAGTACGTGACGGGATCGTACGAGAGCATCCAGCTCGGCAGCAGGTCCAGCGTGTTGGAGCGGGCGTACGGCGTGAGGCTGAGCGCGGCGGCGGCGCCCAACGGCTTCTCCAGGGCGCTGGAGATGCGGAGCGCGGTGACGCGGCGGTAGGCGATGGGATTGTAGTTGGCCGCCGGGTCGCTGCGGAAGTCGGCCAGCGTCACGGACGACCCGTCCGTCTGCCGGATGCGGGAGTACGAAACCCCGGTGCGCAGCGAGGCGCCACCCGGCAGGTACGCGTCCCAGTGCAGCGACGTGCTGGCGCGGTCGTACGCCGTCGCCGTGCGGAAGCCGTCGCTGTGCGTGACGTTCAGGTCCGCGCGCAGGCCCTGGCCGCGGAAGGTGTCGCTGCCGTTGAGCAGCACGCGGCTCCAGCCGTTCGATCCTCCCTCCACCGAGCCCTGGAACGCGGGCGAGAGCGAGGCGCGGCGCGTCTCCACGTCGATCACCCCGCCGATGGCGTCGCTGCCGTACAGCGCGGTGCCCGGCCCCTTCAGCACCTCGATGCGCTCGGCGTTGGGGATGTCGATCTCGTACAGGCCGTTGTGGTTGAAGAAGCCCGTGGAGCGCGTGGGCACGCCGTCTTCCAGGAAGAGGTAGAACGGGCTCGTCCCCTTCGGCAGGCGGATGGCCGTCATGTGCCCCTCGCCGCCGATGGAGCTGATCCACACGCCCGGCACCTGGCCCAGGATCTCGCTGGGGTGCTTAGGGCGGATGCTCTCGATCTCCGCGCGGCCCACGGTGCCGACGGAGGCCGGCGTCTGCGACTTGAGGCGCAGCTCGCGCGCGGCGCTCACGACCACGCCCTGGAGCGCGACGGCGCTCTCGTCCATCACCAGGCCCGCGGAGGCGGTGGAGCCGGCTTCGATGGTGACGGCGGCGCGCGCGGTGCCGAAGCCCAGGCGCGTGGCGGTCAGCGTGGCAGGGCCGGCGGGGACGGAGGTGATGCGGAAGGCGCCGGCGGCGTCGGTGACGGCGCGGCGGCCGCCTGGCGCGACGACGGTCACGCCCGCCACCGGTTCGCCGCGCGAGGTGACGACGGTGCCCGCGACGGTGCCCGCGGGCTGCTGCCCGGCGACCGGTGCCGCGAGGAAGATGAACGCGAGAAGAGCTGCGGCCATGCGCCACGACGGCGTACGGCTCCGGATCCGACGGCAGGAAGGCATCTTGCACCCCTAGAGAAGACGTTCGGCTATCGCCCGGTTCCGAGAGAGGGACCGGACGCGAAAAGTCGACGGACGCCTACCGCCAAGCGGTGCGGCGCCCCTAGCCGCGACGCGGGGGTGCGATGGACGGGGGGAGGACGAAGCGGGGACGCCCCGGCAGGAGCTCGGGGTGCGGATACTCGGCCCGTGTGCGGACGACTGCGCCCGGCGCGGGGACGAACGATGCGGCGCTCGCCAGGACCGGAAGCGCAGGTGTGGCGAGCTGGCAGGCGCCCACGCAGGTGCAGGCGCCGTGGTCGTGCGAGCCCTCGTGCACGGGGGCGCCGCCGTGCGGGGCGGCCGCGTGCGCGTCTCCGTGGCCGTGCGCGTGCCCGGCCATGTGCATGGGCGCCGCAGCGTTCGGCCCTGCGTCCGCCTGCGGGGGGTCCGTGGACGACGCTATCGCGGCGGCCATGGAGTCGTGGTGCGGGCAGGGATGCAGGCCGTAACCGTCCTGCCCCGCTCCCGTAAGCACCAAGAGCAGGGTCAGCAGGAACGCCGTCAGGCGCTCCGGGGCCGGCCGCGAGTTCCGCATCATGGCACGCAGTTTAGCCGCCCTCGCCGCTCCAGGAAAGGAGAAAGGTGCCGAACGCGTCGTGGGGAATCTCCCCACCGTGCGCTGGCCGGATCCGACCTCCTCCGCGAACACGCAAAGCACCTGCCCAGCCCAGGACACGCCTCGCATCTCCCGACGCACCCCGTCCAGCACGCCGCCGGCCGTTGTCGTCACGCAACTTGGGAGGTGCGCATCCCGCTGCTCATCGGCCGACTACGCCGTCGGAGCGATGCGCGGATGCGTCGCACGCCGACGCACGTGCATCGCCCCGAGCCACCCGTGTCGCGCTTCGGAGTTGATGGATGCGCGCGGAAATCGTGTTGATTCGCATCCATGGAATTCGGTAGATGTCGTCGCGAGGCGGCGCCCGGAACGACACGATGGACCGCATCGCATCTCCCGGTTCGACGTCGTTTGCCGCATCTCACGGCAGGACCTGGGGTTCGGTGGATTGCGGGCGTCGGCCTGCATCCGCACACCGTTGCAGATGCGGACACTCTTGCACAACTGCGAGGGTGCCCGTATCTTGGCGCCCAGCTTCCAAATAACCGCCGTTGCACACCTCACCGCGGGCCCAAGCTCCCTCCGGCCCCGGAACGCTGCTCCCAGGCGACCGCGAACGTACCCGATCCCGAGGCCGGCGCCCCGCGCGCCGGCCCGTGCACGCTACCAGGACCCGCACTCGCTCTCCCGCATGCAAGCAGCTCCCCGCAGCCCCCGCGCCGCCATGTCCCTCCGCCGCCTCGGCACCACGCTCGCCCTGCTGGCACTGTCCGCGGCACCCGCCGCCGCGCAGAGCCGCCCGCGCATCTTCGACGGCTCGTTCCTGCCCAGCTTCTCGCGCCTTCGCACGGTGATGGCGAAGCACCTGCTGATCCCGGTGCAGGGCGTGACGGCCGACCGGCTTTCGGACAGCTTCCTGGACGGTCGCAGCGGCGGGCGCACGCACTACGCCATCGACATCCACGCGCCGCGCGGCACGCCGGTGCTGGCGGTGGCCGACGGGACGATCCTCAAGATCCACGGCGGCGGCATAGGCGGGAACGCGCTGTACCACCTCGACTCGGACGGCATCACGCGGTACTACTATGCGCACCTGGACCACTATGCCGACGGGCTGCACGTGGGCCAGGCCGTCAGCAAGGGCCAGGTGCTCGCGTACGTGGGCGACACGGGCAACGCGGCGCCGGGGGACTACCACCTGCACTTCTCGGTGGCGATCCTGAACGACATGCATCGCTGGTGGCAGGGCGAGAACCTCAACCCGTACCTGATTCTGCGGGAGAGCGGCACCGCGACCAGCGCGCGCGACGTGAGCAGCCTGGCGCCGATGATGGCCGCCGCCCCCGCCCGCCGCGAGGCCGCAACCAAGAGCGCACCCTCTGCCGAGGATGCGCGCGCCGCGCTGGCTACGCACATGGCCCGGGCCTGCCGCACCGGCCACCGCGGCTCGGACGCCTGCGCCGAGGCGCGCGCCGCCGTTCGCCGCGCGGACCGCAAGGCCGACGAGGAGAACGCCGCCCGCGCCGGGCTGGCCGCCCGCGTGAAGCACGCCTGCCGCACCGGACACACCCGCTCCGATGCCTGCTCCGAGGCCCGCACCGCCGTGCGCCGAGCGGACGAGAAGCGCACCGAGAGCAGCGCCCCGGCCGCCGATGCGCGAGTCGCCCTCGCGGCCCGCGTGGAGCGCGCCTGCCGCACCGGCCACACGCGGTCCGACGCCTGCGCCACCGCCCGCACCGCGCTCCGCCGCGCCGACGCCAAGCGCCGCGCCGCGG
>DASRQW010000040.1 GCA_035696245.1 Longimicrobiaceae bacterium
GGGTCAACCGAACGGCCGACCCCCTCTGCGCCCCTCCGGTACCGCGGGCGTGCTACTTCACGGTGTCCAGGTCGGTCGGGTAGAAGAAGAACTCGCGGCTCACCTTGTCGGAAGTGATCTTCGCGCGGTTGGTGAAGGCTACCGACACGGTGTCGGCCTCCTCCGCCTTGCCGATTTGCGCCCAAAGGGCCACGGCCACGGCGCGCGCCCGCTGCCGCGCCTCGGTGCGGGGCAGCTTGGCCGCCGCGGAGTCCAGGAACACGGCGGCCACCCGGCTTCCCGGCTGCACCACGAGGCTCAGGGGCACGTTCCCCTGCGCGTCCGCGAAGTGGTAGCCCGGCGTGGACGCGGCGACGTCCGAGCCGTCGTGCGGTACGGGCAGGACCGCCGTGGCGGTGTCGACCCGCGTGCCCCGCTCGCCGCGGAGAAGGTCGCAGGCGGGCGTGGAGAGCAGGAGGCAGATCGGGAGCAGCGCGGCCGCCGCGCGGAGGGGAAGCTTGATCATGGCTGGGCGGGGGGTGGGTGACGGGGGAGGACAGGTCACCGGCGCTCGTTCGAAGACGGCGCGGGGCCATGTTAAAAGGTATTTCCAAATGGGTTCGCACACAAGGAGACACATTCGCTTGACATTAACATTTCCCGACGTTATGTATATGCGCCCGATGTTTTCGGACCCCCCATCCTGCGGGATCCATTCGGACGGCAGTCTCACCACCCTGGAGCCCCACCATGTTGCTCTCCATCCGCAAGCCCGTCGCCGCCGCCCTCGCCACCTTCGGCGCCCTCGCCGCGCTGGCGATGACCACCCCGCCCAAGGCGGCCGCTCTGCAGACCACCTGCTACTACGAGCGCACCACCACGACCTACTACCAGGGCGGCATCATGGTGGACCAGACGGTCGAGACGCACCTCCTGTACTGCATCACCGTTCCGAGCTGATCGCTCCAGCAGCGAGGAAAAAAGGCGGGGCCCTTTCGGGGGCCCCGTTTTTCGCATTCGGATCCATAGGCTTGCACGTCTTTTTGCGGCTTACCCAGGTATAATACCAATACGGGCGACCAACTGTGCATTGTGCGGGTTGTCTACCGAGCGTTCGCACTGTCTTGCTCCGAAGAATGCACAGTCATTCAACCGGATTGGTATAACGTGAGGCGCGTCCGCTCGCTCACGCATGACATGAGATCGGGGCGCGCTCCTTCTCTCGGTACGGACGGTGATGAGCGCGCCCGCTGGACGATGCCGAGCAGCGCTCACCTCTGGCCGGAAGGGTCGATCGAGGGGATGCTCCGCCGGCCGATCTAGAGGGAGTCGGGGTACGACAGATCGGGCGCGTAGAAGAAGAACTCGCGTGTGGTTCGATCCTTGGTGTTCTTCTCCCGGTCCGTGAATGCGACGGATACGGTCTCGGCTTTGGCGGTGCTGCCGATCTTCGTCCAGAGCTGCTGGGCCAGGTCGTTCGCGCGTTTGCGCGCGGCGGGGATCGGGACCGTCATGGCGGCGGTGTCGTACATGACGGCGCTCACGCGGCGGCCGGGCTGCACGTGCAGGCTCAGCGGCTCGCGCCCCTGTGCGTCGGTGAAGTGGTAGCCTGGTGTGGAAGGCGCGATGTCCCCGCCTGCGCCGGGGGTGGGCACCGATTGTGAGAGCGTGTCGACAGCCGCGTTCTGCTGTTCCGGATGCCGGTCTTTCGCGCACGCACCCGCGGGCAGCGCGCACAGAAGAGCGAGGAGGATGGCGGGGCGGGCGAATCGAACGTCTGCCATGATCTGCGTGGGATGTGAGGAGTGGTTGGAGAGCGGGGGGCACGGGAATCCGCCGTGAGCGCGCCGGTACGATACTTGGAGATGCGTCGCCTCGGATCTGCCGGCAGATGCGCGGAGACGGCGAATGTGCATCTCCCTATCATCTGTGTCGAGCCAGCGGGGCATCGACGGACGATGCGCCTCTCGTGCCGTCCTACTCGGTCCGCAGCGCGGTGAGCGGGTCCAGGCGCGAGGCGCGGCGGGCGGGCAGGTAGCTGGCGAGCGCGCACGCCCCGAGCAGCAGCAGGGCACCGGCCGTCAGTGTCACGGGGTCCACCGTGGAGAGCCCGTACAGCCGGCTCGCGGCCACGCGCGCGGAGACGAGCGCGCCGACGATGCCGGCGACGAGGCCCACGCCGGCCAGGCGCATCCCCCGGCCCAGGAAGAGGCGGACGATCTCGCCCGCTCCCGCGCCGAGGGCCAGGCGGATGCCGATCTCTCGCGTGCGGCGGCTCACCAGGTATGCGACGGCGGCGTACAGGCCCACGGCCGAGAGGAAGAGGCCGATCAGCCCGAACGAGCCGATGCGCACCGCCGCGGTTCGCTCGCCGGCCAGCGACCCGCCGATCAGGTCGCGGAACGGCGTGGCGCCGGTGAGCGGCAGGTCTGGCTGAAGCGAGCGGACTTCGTTGCGCACCGCCGCCAGCCCCGCACCCGCGCCCGCCCCCGAGCGCACGAGGACGGTCATGGCTGGCGAGTAGTCCTGCGCGACGGGCGTGTACATGGCGGGGCCTGGGCGCGCGGCCAGGCTGGCGGCGCGGACGTCGCCCACCACGCCCACCACCTCCAGCTCTCGCGGGCCCTGCGCCAGGCGCTTCCCCACCGCGTCCTGGCCCGGCCACGCCTGCCGCGCCAGCGCCGCGCTCACCACCACCACGTACGGGGCCCCCTCGCGGTCCGCGTCGTTGAACGCGCGGCCTCGCAGCACGGGAATTCGCAGCGTGCGGAAGAAGTCCGGCGTGACGCTGCTGGCGCGCGCCGCGATCGGCGAGTCGCCGCCCGTGCCGTCCGCCGCCCTCACCTCGCGCGTGGATACGCGGCTCCCGAACGGGACCGACGACGCGAGCGCGACGTCCGATACGTCGGGCCGCGCGCGCAGGCGCTGCGCCAGCTCGGCGAAGAACGCCGCCCCCTGCGCATCGCCGCGGCCCATGTACGCCGCATCGAGCGACGCCACGGCCACGTTCTCGGGGTCGAAGCCGGGGTTCACCAGCCAGGCCTCGCGCAGCGCCCGCACGAACAGGCCGGCCCACGCGAGCAGCACCACGCATGCGGCGACCTGGCAGGCGATGAAGGCGCCTCGCAGCCGCGAGGCGCCGCCTCCCGTCTCCGGCGTGTCGCGCAGCGCGGGCACTGCGCCCACGCGCAACGCCTGGATCGCGGGCACGAGGCCGAACACCAGCGTCACCAGCAGCGACGATCCCAGCGCGAACGCCAGCACGCGCGCGTCCAGCCCGTAGTCCACCGTGCTGCGGCCGGGACCGCCGGAGAGCGCCTGGGAGCGAAAGCGCCCCGCCAGCGCCGTGAGCGCCACGCCCGCCGCGCCGCCGGCCATGAAGATGACCAGGCTCTCGGTCATGAGCTGCGCCACCAGGCGCGAGCGGCTGGCCCCCAGCGCCACCCGCACGCCGATCTCCTTGCGGCGCGCGCTGGCGCGGGCGAGCAGCATCCCCGCCACGTTCACGCTGGCCACGAGCAGCAGCAGCAGCGCGGTCGCCAGGTGCAGCGTCTTCGAGTTCAAGCCCTTCGCCTGGCCCACGCTCGGCATTCCCGTGAGCGGGTTCGCCTCCACGGTGCGGACGCGGCGCAGGCTGGGCTCGGCGTCGGCCAGGCCTCGGGCGCGCGCGGACAGCTCCCCTTCGGCCGCGGGGGGGGAGACGCCGTCGCGCAGGCGCCCGAACATCTGCACCAGCACCAGCTGCGGCACCCCGGGCACGGGCGACGGGTTGAAGCGCTCGTAGATGCCCAGCGGCAGCCACAGGTCCTCGCCCACCGCGCGCGTGACGCCGTTGAACCCCTCCGGCGCCACGCCCACCACCGTCACGGGGTGGCCGCTGAGGCGCACGGAGCGGCCCACCACACCCGGGTCTCCGGAGAAGGCGCGCTGCCAGAGGTCGTAGCTGATGACGGCCGCCGGCTCGCCTGCGCCGCCGCTCTCCGCGGGCGAGAAGAAGCGTCCGCGCGCGGGCGCGGCGCCGAGCAGGGAGAAGTAGTTCGCGGACACGTAGCGTCCCTGGACCGGCCGGGCGGACGTGCCCTCGCCGGTGAGCCCGAACGAGCCCGGCGCGTGCGCGCCCAGGCCGGAGAGCGGGCCGGGCGCCGCCGCGAGCGCGGTGTAGGCCGTACCCTGCACGTCGTCCGACACCCGCCCGCGGTCGTCCACCACGGCCAGCGACACCAGCCGGTCCGGCTCGGCTACGTGCAGCGGACGAAGGTAGAAGGCGTTGATCTCGCTGAACACGTACGTAGGCCCTGCTACACCGAGCGCCACCGTGAGGATGGCAGCGAAGGCGAAGCCGGGCGCGTTCCGCAGCCGCCTCAGCGCGTATCGGAGATCGGCCAGGAAGGCTTCCATCAGGCTGCGCCCGTCGGAAGCGGGGCGAGCCCGGCGTCCGCCAGCATGGCGTGCACCAGGCGGACGCTGCACGGGACGTGTGTCTCCACCTCACCGGTCAGGAACATATTGCTTCGCCGTCCGGGTGGATCAGGGGTGTGCCCATGAAAGAGCTTCTGGATGCGGGGAGTGTCGCGGGAACGGCTTGAGAAGACGGAGCGGGTGGTGCGCAAAGCGCTTCGCCACGCCGGTAATGCAGGGGGAAGATACGCTGCCGCAGCACCTTCCCGAAATATGCCTCGAAAGGATAGTGAATAGTACCAAGCACTTGCGCATGCGTCAACACGCGCCGCCGCAGAAGTGCACACGTTAATCCTCCCCACATCTTCCCCGTTCGAAGCACCGCCGGCTGCTCCGACGCGGCACGTCTCCACCGAGCCCAGGTGACCTCCCGTGCCGGCTGAGCGCCACATGGGTTCCCGGCCTACCGGGGCAGGCGGACGTTGAGGATGGCCTGCTGGGGATCGGGGCCGGGATAGCCGACGATGAGCGACACCACGTCGTCGGGACCGCGCCGCCTGAGCGCGGATGAGAGATCGGCGGCCGAGCCGACCGCTCGCCCGTCCACGGCCAGGATACGCATGTCGCGGCGGAGGCCCGCGCGGTAGCCCGCGCCCAGCGGCGTGACCGTCGTCAGGAGCACGCCACGCCCGTCGGTGTAGCCCAGCTGCCGCGCGGCTGTGCCGGTGAGCGGGCCCGCGGAGATGCCCAGGCCGCCCATCCCGCCCGGCTTGGCGGGAGCGTGCGCGGGCGCCTCGGCCACGCGCGAGGACGGCGCCTCCATCAGCTTCACCGTCATCCGCTTCGCCGTCCCGTAGCGCACTACGTCC
>DASRQW010000041.1 GCA_035696245.1 Longimicrobiaceae bacterium
CGGCGTGTGTGCCGTGCGGCCTTCGCTTCCGGTCCTAGTGGCGGAGACCCAGGTCCGCGATCAGCGCGCGGTAGCCCTGCAGGTCGTTCCGCTTCAGGTAGTCGAGCAGCCGGCGGCGCTGGCCGACCATCTTGAGCAGACCGCGGCGCGAGTGGTGGTCCTTCTTGTGCGCCCGGAAGTGCCCGGTCAGGTCGTTGATGCGCGCCGTGAGCAGCGCGATCTGCACCTTGGTCGATCCCCGGTCGGTCGGGTGGATCTGGTGCTTCGTGATGATGGCTTCCTGATCGAACGCCATTATCGGTCCCCTCCTGAAGAGTCTGTGCTGGTCGGGAAGTAAACCGATCCTTCGAGGTTTTCAAGACTCGTGGATCAATTTGGGCAAGCTCGTAAGATAACGGCGCCTCCCCCTTCACACAACCTCGCAGCCGTCCCTCGGACGGAGACTACGCGTCGCACATACGCTCCGCCGCCCGAGTGCCCGTCAGCCCTCGCACGGCCGTCACTCGTGCTGCAACGCGCCGGCGGGGCTGACGCGGGTCGCCCGCCACGCCGGCAGCCAGCAGCTCGCGATGGCCGCCGCGGCCACCAGGAAGGCGCTGAGCAGGAACACCGCCGCGTCCAGGGTCGAGACGGCGAAGAGCCGGCTGGCCAGCACGCGCGTCACCGCCACTGCGCCGAGCAGGCCCACTGCCACGCCGGCCCCGGCCAGCAGCGCCCCCTCGCCGATGGCGCTGCGGAACACGTCCCCCGGCTGCGCCCCCAGCGCCAGCCGGATGCCGATCTCCCGCGCCCGCCGGGCCAGCGCGTAGCTGATCACGCTGTACACGCCGGACACGGCGAGCAGCGCCGCCAGCAGGGCGAAGCCGGTGATGAGCATGCTGGTGAAGCGCTCGTCGGCCACCGAGGTGCGCACCACCTCGCGCATGGGCCGCACCTGCGACAGGGGCACGCCGGGGTCGATGCTGCGGACGGCCGCCCTGGCGCTGGCCGCGACGGAGGCGGGCGGAAGCGCCGTGCGCAGCATCACGAACATGGAGCCGTTCGGCCACTGCGAGAGCGGCCGGTAGATGGTGGGCCGGGGCGACGCGTCCAGGCGGTCGGAATGCACGTCGTCGACCACGCCCACCACCGTGAACTCCGGCCCCCCCTGGCCGAAGAGCTGGATCGTCTTGCCCACCGCGTCGCCGCGCGGCCAGAGCTGGCGCGCCATCGTCCGCCCCACCAGCCCCACCGGCGCCGACTCGGCCGCGTCGGTGGCGGCGAGCGGCCGGCCCTGCAGCAGCCGGATGCGCATGGCGCGGAAGTAGCCGGGCGTGACGATGCGGAAGTCGGCGTCCGGAAGCACCGTGCCCTCCGGGCTGCCGGGCGCGATGGGGTGGTCCTGGGCCACGTATGGGAAGTGCCAGTTCTGCGACGTGAGCGGCAGCAGCTGGATGGCGCCCGCGCCGGTCACGCCGGGCAGCGCGGCCATCCGCTCCAGCACGCGCCGGTAGTAGTCGACCTTGGCCGCCGGCGTGGGGTAGCGCGCGTCCACCAGGTCCAGCCGCATGGTCAGCACCCCGTCTACGTCGAAGCCGGGGGGGACCGACTGGAGGCGCGCCAGGCTCTTCAGCAGCAGCCCGGCGGCGATGAGGAGCACCGTGGCCGCGGCGACTTGCGTGACGACCAGCACCTGCCCCGAGCGGCGCCCGCCGCGGCCCAGCGAGCCGCGCTGCGTCTCTTCGCTGAGCGCCGTCTGCGGGTCGGCCGTGGCGGCGCGGCGGGCGGGGACCATGCCGAAGAGCACGGCCGAGACGAGGGAGACGAGGAAGCTGAAGGCCAGCACGGGACCGTTGACGGCGATCTCGGACGCGCGCTGCGTGTCTTCCGGCAGCAGCGACGGGATCGCCCGGACCGCGAGGAAGGCGAGGGCGAGGCCCAGCGCCCCGCCCGCCGCGCCCAGCAGCAGGCTCTCCGTCAGGATCTGCCGGACGAGTCGGCCTGGCGCGGCTCCCAGCGCGGTGCGCACCGCCACCTCGCGCCGCCGCTCGGAGGCGCGCGCCAGCAGCAGGTTAGCCACGTTTCCGCACGCGATGAGCAGCACCACGCCCACGGCCGCGAGCAGCACCACCAGCGTGGGCCGGGCGCGCCCCACCAGCTGCTCGTGCAGCGGCGCGGCCAGCACGCCGTCGGACTTCTCGGGCGTGATGAGGTTCGGGTACTCCTTGCGCAGCTCCCGCGCGAGCCCGGCCAGCTCCGCCTGCGCGCGCGCGGGGCTGACCCCCGGCCGCAGCCGCCCGACCATCTGCAGGTAGAAGGAGTTCAGGTAGTCGTTCGTATCGCCGCGGTTCACCGGCAGGGGGGTCCACATCTTCCACCCCGGCTGCAGCGGCTGGAAGCCCTGCGGCATCACCCCTACCACCGTGTACTGCTCGCCCTCGATGCCGATGCGGCGCCCGACGATTCCGGGGTCGGCCGCGAAGCGCTCCCGCCACAGCGGGTAGCCGAGGACCACCACGTGGCTCTGACCCGGCGCATCCTCACCGGGCCGGAAGGTGCGCCCGAGGAGCGCGCGGGCGCCCAGCACGTCGAAGTGCCGCGGCCCCACCTGGGCGCCCGCGACCACCACGGGATCGCCATCTCCCGCCAGCGTGAAGTCCTTGGCCCCGTAGGCACTCGTCGCCTCGAACGAGCGAGCCCGCTCGGCCGTGGCCGCGGCCATCATCTTGTCCACCGCCGTCTCCGGCCACAGGCTCACCAGCCGCTCGGGCTCCGGGTAGCTGAGCGGCTTGAAGACCAGGGCGTACGCGACGCTGAAGATGGCGGTGTTCGCGCCGATCCCCAGCGCGAGCATCCCCACCGCCGCCGCGGTGAAGCCGGGGCGCTTCGCGTAGCTGCGGACCGCGTGGCGCAGGTCGAGCACGAGGCCGTCGAGCATCGGTTCACCCGCGGTGGAGGGATGCGTACGCGCGCCGCCGCCGGTGGGGCTCTCGCGACGGTGGAGAATGGGGGCGCAGAGGTGCGTGCCGAACGCCGGCGGGAAGCGAGCGCGCCTGCGCATCCACGCCGATTGCTTCGTCACGTCGGAGACCGACGATCCCACGCGATGCCCAATCGCTCCGATCGTCGAGCGCCAGCTCGGGACCCGGTGCATCGGCCGACGAAGCCGCGTCGAATCCGTCGCTACAGCACGAAGGGAGTCGTGCCCGCGGCGTGGTCTGTGACGTCCTCCACGTCCGCGAGGTCGGGCACCATCTTCATCAGGATCTCGCGGACGCCCTGCGCCATGGTCATGCCGGCCAAGCCGCAGCCCTGGCATCCCCCGCCCATGCGCACGAACGCCACGCGCTCGCGGACCTCCACCAGCGAGACGTAGCCCTTGTGCGACGCCACGCCGGGGTTGATCCGCATGTCGATCACCCTGCGGACCCGTTCGGGAAGAGGGCCCACCAGGGGCTCGCCGTCCCACTCGGGCGTGGGCGGAGCGTGGAACTTGAACCCGCTTCCCTGGTCCATGTGGGCGAAGTCCAGCCGCGTGCCCGCGAGCAGCGCCTCGCTTTCCGCATCCACCAGCACGGGAAATCCGCCTCCGTCGCGCACCGACTCGCAGGCCAGCTTCTCCTCCATCCCCACCAGGCACATCTCGTATTCGGGGCCGAAGATGCCGCGCTTCTGCGCCCGTAGCCGCAGGGCGAGCCCGCCCTCCGTCTCCGCGAGGAAGGCGAGGATCTGCTCCCTGGCCGTCTCGGTGATCTCCAGCCCCCGCACACCGGCTTCCAGCGGAGGCGCCGCCGCGGGTGCGACGGGCGGGATGCTAGATGTGGCGCCGCCCCATGCCGCGCCGGGGGCTTTGATCGCCCCCGCGGCTGCGAACGGCTCGCGGGCGGGCGGAGCGGCCAGGTCGATGCTCATTTCGGTCAGACGCCCAGGGCGGGCGCGGCTTCGGCGACTGCGACAGCCGGCTTCGGCGCCAGCGCCTCGAACTCGGGCCGGAAGAGCTGCACGAGGCGCTGGATGACCGTGGCGGCCTCGGTGCTGTGGGCGCAGTCGCCGCGGTGCTTGTAGAACTCGCAGAGCTCCTCGATCTTCGCCAGGCCGCTGGTCATGTCGGTGTAGCTGACGCCGCTGGGCGTGGTCGCATCGGCCTGGCCCAGGATGCGCAGCGTGTAGCGGCGCTTGGGCTGTGGCATGGTGCGTCCGATCCAGTCGAGCGACTTGCGGTCCAGCTCGTCCAGCCGCTCCAGCATGGTCAGCGTGCGCTTCGTCCCGTCCTTGCACGGGCGGCACTTGCCGCACGACGCCTCGTGGAAGAACGCCGCCAGGTCGCGCGCCAGCGAGGGCGCCGCCACCTCGTCCGAGATCACCAGCACCTGGCCCGAGCCCAGGTCGGTGCCCGCGTCGCGCAGCGTGTCGAAGTCGAGCGCCAGCCCGTCCACCGCGGCCGCCGGCACGGGCGCCGACGCCCATCCGCCCGGGAAGACCATCTTCAGCTCCCCGCCGCGCACCCCGCCGCCGTGGATGCCGATCAGCTCGGCGAGGGGCGTTCCCAGCGGCAGCTCGTACAGGCCCGGCCGCTCCACGCTTCCCTCCAGCGAGAAGACCATGGTGCCGGGCGAATCTGCGGTGCCCGCGGCCCGGTACGCGTCGGCCCCCACCTCCAACGCGAGCGCGGCCTGGAGCACGGTCTCCAGGTTGTTCACCACGGTCGGCCGCCCGAACAGCCCGTGCGAGGTGGGGACCGGAGGCTTGCGGCGGGGGACCGGCAAGTTGCCTTCGATCGCCTCCAGCAGCGCGGATTCCTCTCCCGCGATGTACGCGGCGGGAACCCTGAAGAGGGCGACGCCGACCCTGTCCG
>DASRQW010000042.1 GCA_035696245.1 Longimicrobiaceae bacterium
CGGCCAGAGCGAGGCCGTCGACGTGCTCTCCGATGCCGCGCGCCGCACGCGCGCCGACCTGCGCGCGAAGCGGAAGCCGGCGTCGTTCCTCTTCGTCGGGCCGACGGGTGTCGGCAAGACGGAGCTCGCGAAGGCACTCGCCGAAGCGCTGTTCGACGACGAGACGGCGCTAGTGCGCATCGACATGGCCGAGTACAAGGAGGCGCACTCGGTGTCGGGGCTGATCGGCTCGCGCCCGGGGCTGGTGGGCTCGGAGCAGGGCGGCTTCCTCACCGAGCAGGTGCGCCGCAGCCCGCACTCCATCGTCCTCTTCGACGAGGTGGAGAAGGCGCATCCCGAGGTGATCGACATCCTGCTGGGGGTGCTCGACGAGGGCCGCCTCACCGACGCGCGCGGGCGCTTCTGCGACTTCAGCAACACGCTCATCATCCTCACCTCCAACCTGGGCGTGCGCGAGGCGAACGCCGCCAGCGACGACCCGGCCGAGCGCAAGGAGATCATCCTGCGCGTGGTGCAGGCGTCGCTGCGCCCCGAGCTGTTCAACCGGCTGGGCGAGGTGATCGCCTTCGACGTGCTGGGCCGCGAGGTGCTTGAGCGCATCGTCCGCACGCACCTCTCGGGCCTGGGGCGGCGCCTGCTGGAGCAGTACGGCGCGTCGCTCGAAGCCGACGCCGAGGCGGTGTCGCTGCTGGCCGAGCTGGCGCACGACCCCGCGTACGGCGCGCGGCCGGTGGAGCGCACCGTCGACCGGCTGGTGGTGTCGGACCTGTCGCGGCTCGTGATCGGCGGCGACGTGGGCCCCGGCTCGGTAGTGCGCCTGGTCCGCGACGGCGACGGCGTGGCGCTGCTGGCCGGCACCCGCGAAGAGGTGGACGCCGAGGCCGCGCGGATGGCCGAGGAGGCCGCGGCGCTCACTGCAGCGACCGCCGCGTCGAATGCTGCCGACGAGGATGAAGCAGGGGCACCGGAGGGAGACGGGGAGGATGCGCCCACTCCGGCCGCCGCCGGCGAGCCGGCTTCCGTGTGAGGGAACGATGATGCGTGCGATGATCCGGAGCGCGTGTGGCGCGGCGATGCTGCTGGCCGCCGGCGCCCTTCCGCTGGCGGGGCAGGGGACCCCGCCGCCCGCGACCTCCGCGCCGCCGGCGCAGGCCGCGCCGGCGCAGCCGAACGCGGTTGCCCCGGTGCAGCCCGGCCCGCCCGCGCTCACCCCGGCGCAGCAGGAGGACAAGCGCCGCCTGCAGGAGCGCGCGCGCACCAAATCCGCCACGCCCGAGGCGACCACCGCGGCGGCGAACGAGCGGCTGGACCTGTGGAAGATGGTGCTCATCATCGACCCGGCCGACGTGGAGGCGCGGCTGGGCTACGAGCAGGCGCAGCGCGACCTGGAGGCGGCGCGCGCGCAGGAGACGCTCCAGGCGCAGCAGCGCGACACCGACGCCCGCACGCAGGCCTCCGCGGCCCAGGCTCGCAGGGAACAACTGGGAACCGCTGAGCGCGCACTGTACGCCCGCGACCTGAACACAGCCGACCAAGCCGTGGGCGTGGTCCTGGCGCAGACCCCCGACGACCCGCGCGCGCTTTCGCTGCGCGACGCCATCCGCCAGACCCGCGAGGCGCGCGCCTTCACGCGGCGCATGCTGATGGCGGCGGGGGCCATGCTGGTGCTGGCCGTCGGCATCATCGTGCTGCTGAAGAAGCTCTCGCCGCGGCGTGATGCGGCGCGGGAGGGCGGCGGGGCGAAGGCGGTGGTGAAGGTGGTCGACGGGATCGGCCGCGGAAAGCTGATGCTGGTGGAGAAGGAGGTCTTCCGCATCGGCGCGGCCGACGGCGAGCGTCCGGACGAGAAGAACGACCTGGTGGTGAGCGACTCGGGCGCACTGGTGTCGCGCTACCACTGCACCATCCTGCGCAAGGGCCGCGACTACTTCCTGCTCGACAGCAGCCTCAACGGCACGCGCCTGAACGGCCGCCGCCTGGACCGCGGCGAGCACCACCCGCTCGAAGACGGCGACGAGTTCGTCCTCGCCGACGCCGCGCGGGTGAAGTTTCTGATGACGTGAGGCACTGATCATGGGCTTGCGTTTACTGCTTCACCGTGGAAGTGAACGATTCGAACTCGTAGGAGCGGATAATCCGCTCCGGCGCGGAGAGCAGATCGTGCCCTTGCGAGATCGGCAAATGGCCGTCCGGTTCTTACAGCAAGTCAGCGCTGATCCAAAAGGGAAAGTTGACCTACAGGTCTGCTCAGAGCACTTCAAAACGTACATGGGATCTTACCGGGATCGGGACTTTGTCGCTAACCTTGCGAGTGCTTTGACCGATGGAGTTGTTCGAGTCATCGACCTGCCTGCTGAACTTCGGCCTGACGAGCACCGGACCGACTTCATCTTCGCCAAGAAATCCCCTCTTCGTAAACGATATGAGGCTCCCGTAAAATTTTGGAACGAGGCGGCGGCCACACGTACGCTAGCCGATATGGCGAAGGTTCCTTCGGGCATGAAAAAATTAGTCGCTGCTGCGCAAGCCATCTCCATCGGACATCTCGGCGGAAGCACACTGATTCGTGAGTTGGCCAAACGTCTGGTCCGGGGTGAGATCTCGTTAATGAAGGTACATCAATTACCGGTAGCAACGTTTGGCGTTCATACAGCGCAAGCATCGGTCCTCGGAGCTAGCTATTCGCCCGATGTTTCGCAGCATGTTGGTGAGTTGGCGGGCATCGGGGCTGCTGTAGGCGCAGCAATTGGCGGGTTTATTGGTGGTGCTGGCGGCGGCGCTGGTGGTGCGATAGTGTGTGCCCCTGGCGGACCTGCGGCCATCGTTTGCGGTGTCGGTGGCGCGTCAGCCGGAGTTGCAGAAGGCGCAGCTGCTGGGGGAGCTATTGGTGGTGCCGTCGGTGCAGGGATTGGCGCACTCTTGAATGCCGGGCACGGGACCGGTGGCGGTGGTAATGGAGATGATGAAGATCCTGAGTTGAACAAGTGGGCAAAGCGGTTGGGCCTAAATAAAGCAAGTAAGAACACCCAAGAACTGTTCCGGAACCGTTTAACGAAAGTCGCTGATTACATTAACAAGTTTCGCAAAGGAAGCATTCGGCGAGAAATTCCGACGGACTACCTCAAGAAAACAGTGGATGAGGCGTTGCGGGAGGGCGGCTCAAAAGTTCGTAAACTCCTAACCGACAAACGCTTCTTGAAATAAGGGGATGAGATGGAGGAGAACGAGGATGTCTCAAGAAGCTGGTTCAGCACCAACGTTCGTCTGGTTTGCCTCATTGAGGATCAAGGTAGCGTGAGGTCCATGGAGTGTGTTCATGTGTTTCGGTCATCTGGCTGGGAGTCAGCCTTTCAGCGCGCTCTTGAGCTTGGACGCACGCACGAAGAGAGCTTCGTGAACGTCGACGGCGAGCGGGTCAAGTGGGTGTTGGCCGAGATTGTTTCGTTGGATTTCCTTCGAACCAACGAGTTGAACGGCGCGGAGGTGTATTCGGCCACCACAGATGTCCTGCCGGAAGGAGTCGTGCCCTTCGACCATTATTTCCGGCCGGAGGAGTCGGATCCAACCCAATCCGTGTAGCACGTGAATAGTCATGAAGTTCTCACGCGGGAAGAAGGAATGCCGCGAATGATGGTCCGACTGGAATGCTGATCCACATTTTCTCGAGCTTATGTAACGGAGTGGAATCATGTCACCGCTCCGGTATTGTTCATCGCGACATCAAGCCGAGCAACATCTTCCTTACCGATGGCGGTGGTCTTCGGCTGATGGACTTCAGCGTGGCGGCGGATCGGGGCGCCACGAGCATGCTGGAAGGCTACGAAGACGTCCGCATCGGTACGCTGCCGTACTCGGCGCCGGAGCAGATCCTGGATCCGGCGACGGCGACGTACGAGACGGCGGACATCTACAGCCTGGGCGTGGTGCTGTACGAGATGCTCACCGGCCACATCCCCTACTACCTGCACGACGGCGAGGACGAGGAGGCCTACCGCCTCCGCGTCCCCTTCGAAGCGCCCGTCCCGCCCAGCGCCTACCGCCCGGAGCTGGCGCCGGAGCTGGAGGCCGTCATCCTCAAGGCCATGAGCCGCGACCCGGCCGACCGCCACCAGTCCGTCGCCGAACTGCGCGACGAGGTGGAGGCGGCGTTCCGTGCGTCCGCCGCGCGCGAGGCCGAACCCGTCGCCGAGACGCCCGTCCTCGCCCCGGCGAAGGCGCGGCGCGTGCTGCCGTGGCTCGCCCTCGTTCCGCTCCCCGCCCTGCTCGCCTGGATCTTCCTCGCCGGGTGACCGTCTTCACCCGATCGAACGTCGTCGCTATTCCACCGTCCACCGGTCGTAGCGGTTGGCGAAGCGGTCCACGTGCATGTGCAGGCCGGTGCCCATGCGGTCGAAGTGGCCGGCGCGCCGTGCGCTCTCGATCTGCCTCTGCAGCACCGCGTCGACCGAGAAGTCCTTCACCCGCACGCCGCGGCGCTTGAAGCGGTCGATGGCGAAGCTGATCTGGTCGCGCGTCAGGTCGCGAACCCGCAGGTCCCTCGCGCCGCCCGGCCCGTAGAGCGACAGGTGCTCGGCGTGGTCCAGGCCCGTCACGGTGATGCGCCGGCCGTACTGGACCTGGAACTCGCGCTGCACCTCTTCCAGCGCGGCCAGGAACTGCTCCACCGTCAGCCCGCCGTGCGGCAGGGGCGCGGCTGGCCGCCGGGCCGACGGCGCCGCGCGGTACGGCGCGGGCACCACGATGTTCTGCGCGCTGTACACCGCCGCGATCGCCGCCTCCAGGTTGACGATGCGCGGCTGCACGTACGGGTTGCGGCCCAGGCGGCTGGTCTCCAGCAGGTTCACCGCGCCGGCGAACTCGTGCAGGGCTGCTTCGCGCGCGCCGTTCTCCAGCAGCACCATTCCGCGCTCCACCTTCTCCGACGAGACCAGCATCACCGAGTCGAGGTACGCGGCGTCGGCCTCGGTGAGCGGCGCGCGCACCGGGGTGTCGCGCCGCAGCGTACGGAGCGCCAGGAAGACGGCGAGCACCAGCAGCGCGGCCGCCGCTCCCGCCGCGGCCCAGCGCAGCGCCTGCGCGCGCCGCGCCCGGCGCGCGTGCAGGCCGCCCCGTCTGTGCGAGGGCTCGGGCGCGCTCGCGCGGAGCGCCGCGGGCGGGCGCGGCGGCGGGGCGGGCACGGTGCGCGCGCGCGCCGGCTCGCCCGAGTCGAAGCGGTACACCACCCCGGGCGCGAACTGCAGCACGTCGCCCGGCCGCAGGCGGAGCGGGGCGGCCGCGGGAGCGCCGTTCACCGCCGCGCCCGAGTCGGGACGCGCGGGTGACACCCAGAACCCGTCCTCGCGCTCCAGGATCGAGACGTGGCGGTCGGCGATGCCGGGAAGGAACAGGCGCAGCCCCGAGTCGGCCGCGGTGCCCACCCAGAACGGGGTGCGCGCCACCGGCACGTCGCCGCCGCGGGTGGGAGGCAGGGGAACCAGGCGTGGCGTGGCCATCGGCGGCGCGCGTCAGAGCGTGCGGACTTCCTGCAGCCACCAGCCGTCCGCGCCGCGCTCCAGACGGGCGCGCAGGGTCAGCGGATGCGGCGCGCCCCCGTACTCCAGCGTCAGCGTGAACACCACCGTCGCGGCGTCGCCCTTCACGTCGGGCGCCTCCTCTACCTCGTAGCGCGCCTGCAACGCCGAGTTCCTGCCGACCGAGGCGAACAGCCGCTCCCAACGGTCGATCTCGGCGGGGGTGATCCCGGGGTACGCCCGCTGGATCCGGCTGGTCTGCCGCGACTCCACGGCGGCCGCATAGCGCCTGAGCGCCTGCTCCACCTGCCCGGCGTCGTCTAGGGCTGCAACCGGATTGGGCGATGCGGCAGGGTCGACGACGAGAGCCTGGGGATTTGCGGGCCGAGACGAGGGGGGGGGCGAGGGGTGCGGCGGCGAGAGCGTGCCCCTACTATCCGCGGATAAAGTTACGGGTGCGGGATGCGGTGGGATAGGCGCCGGCGGCGCGTCGGGCGAAGGCTTCGATCTGTCGAATCCGTTCCCCACGGGGGGCGGGCCCCCCGGGTCCGGTGCGCGCGCGCGCCCATTCAGTAGCATGAACACCAAAACGCCAACACCGGCAGCCCCCAGCGCGCCCGCCGCCGCATACGCCACCAGTCCGCGGGCGCGGCGGCCCCTACGCAGCCGCCTGGGGGGGAACACGGGAGGCGGCGGCTCTTCCCGCGGCGCTGTCCAGCCTACTGCCGGATCGTCCTCCCCCACGCTGCCGGCAGCCGGCACGGGATCGGCTTCGGGCGCGCCGGGCTCCCACGACACCACCAGCGTGAGCTCCGCCTCCAGATGGTCGGCGTGCAGCGCGAGCCCAACGAGGCGGTCGCCGGCTAGCTCGCGGGCGAAGAACAACGCCCCGCCGCCCACCGGATGCGCGAGGGCGCCCAGCACGTCGAACTCGCCTTCGCCCGCCGCACGCACCTCGTCCAGCAGTTCGGTGGCGGATAGCCCCGCCGCGCCAAGGGCGTCGGCGCCGGGCAACTCGCGACCGCACGCGGCGCACGCGCGCGGCCACCCCGCGCCCTGCACGCCGCACGCGGGGCAGACGGTGCGGCCCACCGCCACGCCGTCGTCGAGCGCGGAAAGCACCTCGATGTCCAACTGGCCGTCATCGTCCTCTTCAACCAACAGCACGACCAGCGACGCACCGGCTTTAGCGCGCGCGAGCACGGCGGCCCACCCGGGGCCGGCGTCCAACTCGCCCAGCAGGTCGAACTCACCCGCCGTGGCATCCCTGACGGCCTGTTCGATCTCGGGCTTCACGGATGGCACCTGCGGAAAAAAGATGGGAGAAACATGACCCTGGTCCTGCGCGAGTAAACAGGCGAGTGGGTCCAACAGTATAGGTGCCACACACGCCCTGCGTAAGTGTGGCGGCGTATCGTCTGATGTCGGCAAACGAATGGCGTAAGGTGAACTCTTCGAGCTTGACTGCGTAGTCGCAGAACTCTATGCTATGGGTGCGTGGCCTGGATGCACGACGATTATCTTGAAAGGCTCGATTCGTTGGGCCGTCCTGCCGCCCTTTTCATTCACTCTTCAGCCGCGGGGTTAGGCTATGCGTGGGATCCGCCGCTTACTGACTTCCCTTTCCAGCCTAGGGGCCGCCACACGCCGGGGGAGCGCGGCCTTAGGGGTGGTGCTGACCGCCTTGTCGTCGCAAGCAGCGGCGCAGTTCCGCATCCCCGTCACCATCCTGGAGCACAACGACCGGGCGTGCCACGACGCACTGGCCCGCAGCGGGCGCTCTCGCGTGCGCGATTACTGGTGCTTGCGTGGAGTGGCGCAGTACCGACCCGGGATCGCCGAGATCCGCGTGAACGGCGCCGCCGCGGTACTGCAGCCCGACAGCAGCGGAGGAACGCTGTTCGTGGGGTTTGCGGACCGCGACAGCATCACGCAGGTCGTGGCGGTGACCCTGCGTGGTGCTGACGGCAACGTGTCGGAAGAACAGTTCCGGCTGACGGCCGAAACCGATCCCTCCCATCCCGAGGGGCAGCCATTCGCCATGACCAACCTCCACCCGCGTACGCTGGGCGACGGCGGCGCCTGGACTCCGGCGCCGCGGTCCGTCCTGCCTCCGGCGCTGGCGACGGGCACCATATCCGTAGCCCCACCGGGTGCAGCGGTACCGGCAGCGGCCGCCCCCCCGGGAGGCGCCCAGGTCCCGGTCGACCCGGGCCCCGCAGTGGTGGAAGATCCGGCCCGCCAGTACATCCGCGTGACAGAGCCGCAGGAGTGGTCAGGTGTGGGGACCCGCGGCATCTCCACCCCCGGCCGCCGCTCCGTGCGGGTGGTGGGCTACGCCACGCACCCCAGCGGCGTTGCCAGCGTGGAGATCGACGGCCAGGTGGCGTCGCTCTCACGGGACCGCGGGGGTGAATACAGGTTCAGCGGGTACGTCTCGGCCGACTCGGTGTCGCGCGACGTGACCGTCCTAGTGCGCGGGCAAACCGGGCTCCCGGTGGTGGGCCACTACACTCTGAACGTCACGCCGGCGCGCTCGACCTTCACCGACCGTTCGCAGGCCTGGCCGGCAGGTTCCGTCCGGCGCCGATGGGCCGTGGTGGTGGGGATCAGCGCGTACCAAGACACCAGCATCCGCTCGCTCCGCTTCGCCGACGCCGACGCGAAGTCGTTCTACGACTTCCTGCGCTCGCCCCAGGCAGGCGCAGGCGGATTCCCCGAAGACCACGTTAAGCTCCTGCTGAACGAGGAGGCGACGTATGCCAGAGTTCGCGAAGCGCTGTTCGGCTTCCTGCGGCAGTCGACACCCGACGACGAGGTGGTCATCTACTTCGCCGGCCACGGGGCGGCTGACCCGCTCCGCGAGAGCGACCTGTACCTGCTGACCTACGACACGCGCGGTTCCGCGGTGTCGTCCACGGCGCTGCCGATGCGCGAGATGGAACGCGCGGTGGAAGATTTATTCGCAAAGCACATCGTGCTGATCACCGACGCCTGCCACAGCGGCGGGATCGCCCCGCGGTTCGCCAACCGGGGGGCAGGCGAAGGCAACCGGATCAACGACGCGTTCGTGCGGCAACTGAACAGCACCACCGGCGGATTGGCGGTGTTCAACGCCAGTGAGGCAGATCAGTCGTCGGCCGAAGACGTGCGCTGGGGCGGCGGCCACGGGGTGTTCACCTGGTACCTGCTGCAGGGGCTACGCGGCGACGCCGACGAGGACGGCGACCACATCGTCACCCTGGTGGAGCTGATGCAGTGGACGGTGGACCGAGTGCGGCGCGAAAGGTCGAACGCGCAGATCCCCTCCGTTGGCAACCAGTCCTACGACCATTCGCTTCCCATGAGCCTGGTGCTCGACTCGGCCGAGCTGGCGGCCGTCCCGGCGCCGGCTCCCCCGATGGTGTCGCCCGTGACCACGGGCGCTCCGGGGGCGCCAGTAATGACCCCTGGGGGCGGCGCCCTGCCAGCCGCGCTGGCCGACTCGCTGGCGAAGGCGCGGGAGGCGGTGGGAATCTTCTCGAATAGCGCTCAGTACCGCAGCAACCTGGGCCGGCTGCTGTTGCGCGCGTTAATGAACGACGAGGCGATCTTGGCGTTCCGCGAGGCTGTGCGGCTCGACCCGCAGAGCGCGACATTCAAGTTCGACCTCGCACAGGCGCTTGCCCAGGCCGGCCGTTCCGAAGAGGCGGCTGCGGCGTTCGACGCGGCGATCGACCGCGACGGGAACAACGCCGAGTTCTACGCCGGCTACGGAGCGTCACTGATGCAGGCAGGGAAGTACGACCTGGGGGTGGAGAAGCTTCGCCGTGCCGTGCGGATGCAGCCCTCCTCCGCTTCGTACCAGGCCATGCTGGGGCGGGCGCTGCGGGCGGCCCAGCGACCGCGCGACGCGGCGCTCGCGCTGCGGCTGGCCGTGGGAATTGACAGGACCAACGTGGCGTATCACCGCGAGCTGGCGGTGGCGTTGACCGACGATGCCCGCTCTCAGGAAGCCGTGGCGGTGTTGCGCGACGCTATCCGGATGGCCCCCGACACCGCCGACCTGCAGTACCGGCTCGGCGAGTTGCTGCGTTCGTCCGGCGACCTGAACGGCGCGCGTGCCGCGTTCACTGCCGCCCTGCACGTCGACTCGGCGGCGGCCAGCTTCCACTCGGCCCTGGGTCAGGTGCTGCGCGACCTAGGCCTGCAGTACGAGGCTATCCTCGAGTTCCGTGCGGTTAGCCGGATCGCCCCCGAAGACGCGGCCGCCCAGTACCAGCTGGGGACGCTCTTCGCCGGGTCGGAGCAAGGCGACAGCGCGCTGGTGCACTTGCGCGAGGCCGTGCGGCTGGGCGCCGGGAACGCTGAGTATCACAACGGCCTGGGCCAGGCCCTGCGCAAGAAGGCCCAGCCCGTGGAGGCGCTCCAGGAGTTGATCCAGGCGGTGCGGCTGGAAGGCACCCGCGCCCGCTACCACTACGATGTGGCCATGATGTACCTGGAAACGGGGAACAACGGCGATGCGCTGGCCGCGTTGCGGCAGGCCGCCACGCTAGACCCAACCAACCGTGAGTATGCGACCGAGCTGCGCAACCTGCAGCACAGAATGCCACGATAGAACCCGGAGCCGAGTTCAATGCGATGGATGAAAGCAGCTTCCGCCCTGGCGCTCGCCGCTGGCGCCGCTCTCCGCGTGTTGCACGCTGCCGCACAGGACCTTCCCGACCCGTCGCGGGGGAGTATCGTTGTGCTGGAGCCCCAGGAGTGGCAGGGTGAGGGGACGCGACGCGGAATTGTGTCCGCCGGGCGGCCCGTGCGCGTGGTGGGCAACGCCTTCCACCCTTCCGGGATCGACCGGGTGACAGTGAACGGCGCCGCGGCCGCCGTGACGGTGCAACGCAGCGGTGTCACGCGCTGGGTTACCACCATCTCCGGCGCCGAAGCTACCCGCAGAGTGGAGATCGTCGCTTATCCGCGCCGGGGCGATCCGATCATGCGCATCCAAAACCCCGGCGGGGGGGTGCAGCGCGGCGAAACACCGTCGCCCGAACCCGCGCGTGACGCACCGGCACCGCTCCCATCACCCTGGGTCGACGGTTCTGGGCAGCCGCTGCGGGTGGGACTAGCCTCGCTCCCCCAGGAGGCGCGCACTGCTCTGCTGGCCGCTCTCCACGGCGAACGCGCCATTGTGAGCGCGGGGGCCGATGCCGAATTGCAACTACGCGCTGAGGGAAGCGCCTACCTGGTGATCGGCCCGGACGGCAGCATCCGCCATCGCGTAGTCGCGCCAACCGCGGCCGCCGGGGCAACCGGTCTGGTCGCCGTGCTAGTCCAAGAGTACGGTGCGCGGCAGTTGGCCACCCTCTCTCCGCCCGCGCGCACCTTCGGACTTCAGCTCGCGTTCCCGAGCGGCAGCGAATTCCGCGTCGGCGACGGAATTGAATTCCGGGTGAATGCCGACGGCTCCGGGTACCTGACGCTCGTGGATCTTGGCACTGACGGAACGATCTCCGTGCTTTACCCGCTCTCGTCCAAAGACTCAGCGTGGGTGGAAGCGGGCCAGGAGCTCATACTTCCGAGTGCGGCCGCCCGCGCACAGTTCGCCCCGGATCCGCCCTACAAGGCCTCGCCGCCAACGGGAGCCGGAGCCGTCCGCGCTTTTATTACGGCCCGCCCGCTGATGCTTCCCAGTCCCACCAGTGGTCCGATTTCGGCTGACGCCTTTCTGAGGGCGTTGCGAGATACAGCCGTGGGCGGGGAAGCCTGGGCCACTGCGGTGCTCTACTACCGGATCGTGCCGTGACACTATGCCGATCTGTGTGTAGTTTTGCTGCGGTTTCTCGAAAAGGCTCTTGTAGATCGTTCAAACTTCGAGGCAGTACTATCTGGACGTGAGGACTGATCACAGGGCGGGGTCGGGTTCCGGTGGCCAGCTGAGGCCGCCCAGCAATTCGATGATCTGGCTGGCATTCCGCCGCTCAACCGCCAAGTCTCGCGGTAGCGTCAGTCCAATGATGGATTCGTCTCCGTTGGACAGCAGTCCCAGCACGTGGAGGCGCATTCTATTTCTCAGGTAGGGGTCAGTTTGAATTAACGGTGCCGCTGTTCTGACATTCGGGGCAGACGATCGCGACAGCTCCTCCGACCATCGCCGTCAACTTGCCCCGTCCGTACTCTCTCTCGTGCGACCGCTGACCGGACTTCTTGCACGTGACGTTCTGCGCTGTCGATAACGACGGTCCTCGCCACGGGGGCGATTCCGCCCGGCTTACGCTCTTAGGAGCGTACAAGCGTCGGCACGATTGAGTCCACGCTGCCGACCGGGTGGGTCTCGAAGGCATGGATCGAGTGCGCACCGTCTGCGCCGAGTACCCCAGAGATGCTGCGATGCGGGCGAGAGACTCCCGGCGGGCACTCGCGAGCACGATCTGCGCGTAGTGTGAACGCGCTGCTCGATCGTAACGCGGCCCCAAGCCGGGAGCGCTTCTCGTCCGTGAGCATGCGGACGTGCATGGGTAGCCTCGTGCAGAAAGGCTAAACCCTTACCCTGCAATGCACAAGCTATCTCGCGAAGATGCATGAGGGTGCGCGGGGTGCGGGCGGAGGAGACGAAGGGAATGCTCACACGTGTGCATCTCGCGGATGCATATCGCCATCCGAGCTTCACGAAGCGGGATCGTCACGTTCCGACCCGTGAGTCTCCGCTTGGTCGGGACGGCTCATTCTGGTTCTCACCATCCGTCGTTCGCCCGCTGGCTCAATCTCCCACTACACCGTGTCTGAAGTTTAGCTAGCGCGGATACGTCGGCTGGTATCGGAGTAGATCCACTTGAACGGACGGCAGTCCTCGTTGTGGGCGCTGATGTACGCCAGCAGCTTGCGACGAAGATCGTCCGCCGAGGTGAATATCCGCGGGCGATGCAGTCCCGTTCGATCTTCGCGAACCAGAGTTCCACCTGGTTCAGCCAGGAGCTGTAGGTCGGCGTGTAGTGGATCTTCACGTTGGCGTTCGCTTCGAGCCAAGCCTCCACCCCTTGGGTCTTGTGAGCGGAGAGGTTGTCGTCGATCAGGTGGATCTCGCGGCCGGGCGGCTGGGTGGCGACCACCTGTTCGCAGAAGCCCACGAACTCCTCACTCGTGTGCCGCTGGGCGGTCTTGCCGTGCACGCGGCCGGTAGAAACCTCCAGAGCCGCGTACAACGAGAGCGTACCGTGGCGGACTTACTCGAACCCGTGGCGCTCCGCGCGCCCGGGTGAGAGCGGGAGCACGGGATCGGTCCTCTCCAGCGCCTGGATTGCGGTCTTCTCGTCCACGCAGAATACGGCGGCGTGCGCTGGCGGGTTCAGGTACAGTCCGATGATCGTAGCGGCTTTCTCCTCGAACCCGGGATCGGGACTCACCTTGTAGTGCTCGAGGCGATGCGGCTTCAGGTGCGCCTTCTTCCAGATGCGCTGCACGGTCGAGGGGCTTTACACCTACGCGGCGAGCCAGGCGCGAAGCCGACCAGTGGGTGTACGGCGAAGGGGGCGCCTTCTTCGTCGTGGCGATGATCTTCACCTCGATCTGTGGTGTGATCTGCTTGGGCCGGCCGCTACGCTGCGCATCCTGAAGACCGGCGAAGCGGAGTTCCGTGTACCGCTTTCTCCAGCGGCTGATCGTGCTCGCCGGGACACGCAGACGAGCGGAGATCGAGGTGTAGCTCTCGCCCGCGACAATCGCGAGCACGATCTGCGCACGCTTCACAAGACCGGCCGGCGCACGCGTCGAACGAACGACGCCAGCCAGTGCAACCTGCTCTGCTGGGGTGAGCCGGAGCGCCTCTGCGGTGGGATTCATGCCCACCAATATACCACCTTGTTTCCACTGGCGAGACTTCAGAAGCGCTCCACTACCTTCAGTCGTCTTCGTCCAGCTTGCTTCGACGCATCCGGTCATGCGAAAGCTCCAGAACGAAATGACCCCCAAGTAGCCGTGCTCGGGGGCGAGGCTCACGACACCCTACTATGGCGTGGAGAGATGCGGGTAACAAACCGGGGTACCGTACCGTCGCGCTCAGTCGCGACATTGGACAAATACGAAGAAAAATGTAGGTTGTATCTCACTGAGTCGCACGTAGTCGCGTAGTTCTCTCGACTTGTAAACGACAGATCGCGGGATCGAGGTTGGTCGCTTCATGATGCGTTGGACGTAAATGACACCGGTCCCGAAACCCTCGCGTAACCGTTCCTGCTACCCCGGAGCTTGGGATGGTAAATTCGTGCGTTGGGTTGGAAAATGCCCCCGGAAGTGCTGCTGGGCGCATCATGGATCACGTTTTGACCATCACGGGTAGGAGTGGGAAGCGTTTCAAGCCCTTGAAGGGCATGTCGATTTTCACTACTTTTTTCACAATTCTTGGTTCCCACTCCGTCACACGGAGCGATGCTCGGTTACGGAAGTTGTAGTGAAACCGCGGGTTTCGCCTATCGGCGGCACTAACGAGTACAGCCCATTACGCCCGTTCTGGCCTCCGGAGCCGAAGGTCACAGGTTCGAATCCTGTCGGGCGCATCAAATCGTATGACCCCCGTGGTTGCTGCACTTGCAGCGGCGCGGGGGATCTTTGCGTTTGTGCCCTATCGCCCCGCGTCCATTTCTCCAGCCCGCGTCCGACGTCCGACCGCAGCAACGGCATCGCATCCTCCTCCCGGGAAACGTCATCCTCGTCCGGTCTCGCAGCAGGACCGGCGCTCCCGTCCTGGTCGGAGCCGCGGCGGCGAAATAGGCAATCGCATCGCACGGCACCTCGCAGATGCGCTGGATGCGGCGGCAGTGCAGGGAGAACGAACGGCGCGCATCCGAAGAATCGGGTGCGCGCCGTTGTGCGTGATCCAACTGCGGCAGGCCGGGCGAATCGGATGCGCAGTTGGATCGGACGAAACGAGGCGCGGCTCCGGTGGAAACGGGCCTCGTTCGTAGTTGACCTACCGATGGATAGCCATCTACCGATCGCGTCTTGAGAGGAGGCCCAGCACCACTCCTGCCAGGCCGGCGACGGCGAGGCCGAGCATGACCTTGGAGCGGTCGTCCAGCGGCGGGACGTTGACCGTGCCGTACTCGTCGGCGACGGCGGGGCGGTCCACGTAGCGGCCGTGCGCCGGGCGCGCCAGCGTGTCGAAGTCGCGCGCCAGCGTGTGGAGCGCGTCCCGCATCTCCTGCCCGTGCATGGGCACGCCGTGGCCCGTAGCCGCGATCTCCGGCTCCAGCCGTGCGAGGAGGCGGACGGAGGCGCGGGCGTCTTCCCAGTCCGGCGTGTAGTACATGGGCGGGCCGTGCATCTCCGGGCGCTGCGTGAGCGCCGCCATCAGCGACTCCTGACGCGTGGTGACGAACGCGTCGCCGGCCACCAGCGTACGATCGGCGTCGCGGAAGAGCGAGACGTGGCCGGGCGCGTGGCCGGGCGTGTGGACCCACCGCCACCCGGGCATGTCCGGCACCGATCCGTCGTACGAGAGCGTGCGCACGCGGACGCCCAGGTCGATGGGCCCGCGCGGGTACGTCCAAGAGAGCAGCGCCATTCCGCCGCCACCCACCGTGGGGTCGGGCGGGGGATACGACGAGCGCCCGGTCACATACGGGGCCTCCAGCTCGTGCACGTACACGGGCGCGTCCCACTTCTCCGCCAGCTCGCGCAGGGCGCCCACGTGGTCGAAGTGCCCGTGCGTGAGCACGATGGCAGAAGGCCGCGCGCCAACGCCGAAGCGGTGCTCCGCCGCCGCCTCGATGGCGTGGGTGAAGCCGTGAAGCCCCGCGTCGATCAGCACCCACCCGCGGTCGCCGACGCCCTCACGGCCGTAGAAGAAGACGTTCACGATGCCCGTGCGCAGGTATGCGAGGTCCTCGGTCAGCGCGCGCGGCCACTCGTCGGTCGGCGACACCATCCGGCTGTGCTCCAGCTCCAGCGTCTGCGTCATCCCACGGCCTCCCGCGTCGTTGCAGTTCCCGCATCTCCCGTCCCGTTCCGCCGCGGCTGCGATGCAAGCGCTGCACCCGCCGGGCGGCACCTCGGCCGGCTCTGCATCCTTCGGTTGCAGGCGCGAGCATCGCAAGCCGCCTCTCAACCGCGAGACGAGAAGACTCTGCGCAGTAGATGAGATGAAGGCTTGACTCCGGCATGGTGGAGACGCATTCTACTATCATGGATACCACGATGCCGGATACTCACGCGCGTCTCGCTTCGCGGCTGCGCGGGTTGCGAAGCGAGCGGAGCCTGACGCTCGACGCGCTGGCCGACCGCGCGGGCGTGAGCCGTTCGATGATCTCGCTGATCGAACGCGGCGAGAGCAGCCCGACCGCCGCGGTGCTCGACCGGCTCGCGGCGGGCCTGGGCGTGACCATCGCCTCACTGTTCGCGGACGCGGCGCGGGCGGATGCATCGCCCGTTTCGCGGCGTGCGGACCAAGCCGCGTGGCGCGATCCGGAGACGGGGTACGTTCGCCGCAACCTCTCGCCGCCGGCCTTCCCGTCCGCCATCGAGCTCGTGGAAGTCGTGCTGCCCGCCGGGGCTCGCGTTGCCTACGACACGCCGGGGACGCGGACGGTTGGCGTCAGCCAGCAGGTCTGGGTGATGGAGGGGCGGCTGGAGCTTTCGCTGGGAGAGGTCAACCACCGCCTGGACGCGGGCGACTGCCTGGCGATGCGCCTGGACGGGCCCACCGTGTTCCGTAACCCGGGAGCCGAGCCCGTGCGCTATGTCGTCGCCCTGGCGGCGGACGCGGTGCCGGGGCGGGCCGCAGCCACGGGCCACCGCGGAGGCGCATCGTGACGGAGCAGCCGGGAGCGCCGTTCGCCATCCGCCGCCTTACGACTGAGGAGGCGAGGGCGCGCATCGCAGACCTTGGCGCGGTGCTCGCCGACTGCGTGGAAGGCGGCGCGTCGGTCGGCTTCATGGCGCCGCTCTCGCGCGAGACGGCGGACCGGTTCTGGCAGCGCGTGGTGGATGGCGTCGCGGCGGGCGAACGGGTGCTCCTGGTCGCGGAGGATAGGTCGACGGGGGAGATTGCCGGCACGGTCCAGGTCGTGCTGGCGATGCCGGAGAATCAGCCGCACCGCGGAGACATCGCGAAGATGCTGGTGCGCCGCTCGGCCCGGCGGCAGGGGCTCGCCGGCAGGCTGATGCTCGCCGCCGCGGATGCCGCCCTCGCCGCCGGGAAGACGCTGCTCGTGCTGGACACCGTCACCGGGAGCGACGCGGAGCGCCTTTACGCGCAGCTGGGTTGGACGCGCGTCGGCGTGGTGCCGGGATACGCGCTGTGGCCGGACGGGCGGCCGTGCGACACGACCATCTTCTACAAGAACCTGGCGCCCGAACCCGCGACGTAGCCCGCTCGTCCGCCGAACCGTCCAATACAGCCGCAGATTCCGTGCGTACGATCTTCCTCGCTGCGATTCTCCCACTCCTTATCTCGCCCCCATCGAGCGTTGCGCAGGGGCACGCGTCGTATTCGCTGTCCGCGCATCCGGCCGCGGTCGTGGACGCGCGTTACACGGGCGCGGAGGGCGCGCGCGTCCGCGGCGTCCGCACGTACCGCCGCCTGGGCGACGCGCTGGCGGATGCGCCCGCGGCGAACGCGCGGCCGTACGTCATCCTGCTGCGCGCCGGCCGGTATCGCGAGAAGCTGACGGTGGACAAGGCGAACGTCACGCTGCTCGGCGAGGATCGCGACGCGACGGTGCTCACGTACGACGCGGCGTCGGACACGCGCGGGCCCACGGGCGAGCCGTACGGCACGCGCGGCAGCTACACGCTGCGTATTGCCGCGCCGGACTTCCGGGCGGAGAACCTGACCGTCGAGAACGCGTTCGACTATCCCGCCAACGCGGCGAAGCCGGACGGCGATTCCACCAGGTTCCGCAACACGCAGGCGGTCGCGGTGATAACGGACACCGGCAGCGACCGGGCGGCGTTCGTGAACGTGAAGCTATCCGGCTATCAGGACACGGTTTTCGCCAACGTGGGGCGGCACTGGTTCAGCCGGTGCATCATTCTGGGGAACGTGGATTTCATCTTCGGGGCGGGACAGGCGGTCTTCGACGACTGCGACATCGTCTCGCGCGACCGCGGCAACGCCACGAACAACGGCTACGTCGTGGCGCCCAGCACGTCCCTGGCGCGGCCGTACGGCTTCCTGTTCATCCACAGCCGGCTGAAGAAAGAGAGCGCGAGCATGGCGCCCGGCTCCGTCGCGCTCGGCCGTCCGTGGCATCCCTCGGCCGATGCGCAGGCGGTGGGGAGCGCAGTGTTCGTGGACTGCTGGATGGATGACCACATCAGCGCCGCGGGCTGGGACCGCCTGTCGAGCGTGAACGCCGGCGTCGCGCGCATCTGGTTCGAGCCGGGAGATGCGCGGCTGTTCGAGCTTCGCAGCACCGGCCCCGGCGCCGCCGCCAGCCCGTCGCGCCGCGTTCTCTCCGCGGCGGATGCGGCGTACTACTCGCCCGACGCGGTGCTGGCCGGGTGGACGCCCTGGCGGTGATCAAGAGGATGCGGCCGATGTGATCAGTTCGGCAGAACCGTGGCCGGGAGCAGGCATGCTGGTAGCGGCATCCGCATAGGCCGGCGTCCCGATGCGATGAACGCACCATACGGCGGGCAGCATTGAGGCGGATGTCGAGCTTCGGTGTGACGGAGAGGCGGCCGTCGGCTGCTGGCGCCGGGATTGCGGCGGGATTTCGGGTGGGCGGCGGAGGCGTGAACCCGAGAGCGAGGAGCACCCATGACGAGGACGGTGGTGGCGCAGGGAATCGCGCTCGGGGTGCTGCTCGCCGGTGGATGCGCGCCGGCGGGCGCGGGGCCGGAGCCGGATCCGGGTGTCGCGGCCGATTCGGGCGCGGTGGAGGTGCACGAGGGCAGACGCGGGTTGGCGGATGCGCGGGAGTGGCGCGGCTCCAACCCCGCTCGCGTGGAGGACCTGCTGGTGGGGCGATTCGCGGGCGTGGACGTGACGCGCGTGCCGGGCGGCGGGCTGTCGGTGCGCATCCGCGGCGCTTCGTCGATCATCGGCGGCGGGGAGCCGCTGTACGTGATCGACGGGCAGACGATCGAGCCCGGGCCGGGCGGCGCGCTGATGGGCATCAACCCGCAGGACATCGACCGCATCCAGGTGCTCAAGGACGCCGGCGACATCGCGTTCTACGGCGCGCGCGGCGGCAACGGCGTGGTGCTGATCACCACTAAGCGCGGCCAGTAGGCTACCGCCAGAATGCCGACAACCGGCCTCACGCGGAGACGCGGAGGACGCGGAGAACGGCACAGAGGCGAGTTTTTCTCCGCGATCCCACGCCTCCGCGTGAGCATTGGAACGGACGACGAGAACGGCGCCGCGGGTAAGCCAAAAAGGAACCGCCCTGCATCTGGTAGATGCGGGGCGGTTTCGTGTGGCCGTGCTTCACATCTACCGAAGCGCCGTCCTGCTCAGCGGAAGGCGAGAGGGTAGACGAGGCGGGCGCGGTGGGCGCGGACGACGGTATCCGGGAGCTTCGCCAGCGCGTCCGCGTAGGCGTCGCCGCCGTAGGCGAGGCGGGCGCGGAGGAGCGGCTGGAGGAAGAGGTCCGCCTCCGCAGCGACGATCTGCTCGCCGGGCCAATGCTTGGCCGGGTCGGTGTACGGCGCCACGTAGTCCAGCGCCGCGCGGATGCTGCCGCCGGTCGGCGCGCGGTAGCCCCACAGGTCCACGCCTACGTTGCGGCCCAGGTCCGCGAGGCGGGTCAGCGCGTCGAGGTTGAAGCCGCTGTAGTGCAGCGACTGCGTGCGTCCCAGCTCCTCGGGCTGCGAGCCGTCGGGCTTGATCTGCGCGGCGATGCGGAGCGTCGTCGCCTCCTCCGCCGTGGCGCGGACGAACGCCGTGTCACCAACGAAGAGCGCGATGCCCACGGCCTGCGCATCGTACCAAGTGCCGTGGTTGTTGGTGGCGGCGTGCTCGTCCCGGCCGTACTTGTGGGTGCGCATCCAGCCCAGGAACTCGCGCATCCACTGCCGCATCCCCCGCGCGTCGTCGGCCGTCCAGCTTGGCGAGCCCTCGATCATCCCCACGTAGTCGCCCAGCGCGCCGTACTCCCGCGTGTCGATCAGGCCGATGCCGCGGCCCTCCACCACGCCGGGGATGGACTGGCCGTACTTGAGGTTCGGGTTCATGCGCGTGTCCGGGTCCAGGAACCACGTGCGCAGCAGCAGCGTGGCGTGCTGCGCATAGGGCTCGCGGCCGGTGAGGTAGTACGCGAGCGCCAGCGTCTCGACGGCGTCGACCATGGCGGCGTTGCGGGGCGCATCGAAGCCGCGGGTGCCTTCGGGGTTCCGCAGACCGTCACGGCGGATGTACGGCAGCCCGTTGGCCTTGGTGCTGTCCGGCCACCAATACGGACCCATGCTCATGTAGTCGTGCTTGTCGCCGCTGGGCGGGGTGCGCGTCTTGTCCACCACCGAGAACGGCCCCGCCATCAGCGCCGAGTCCGCCAGCACGATCAGCCGGTCGTACGCCGGCCGAAGCGCCGCGTCGCCGCTCGCGATGCGCTGCTTCGCCGCCCGCAGCTCATCGCCGCGCAGCAGGAAAACCCGCGGCGCATCTCCCGCTGACGCCTGCAATGCGGTGACGGAATATGCGTGAGATGCGTGGCCGGCGGCGCTCGCCTGCTGTGCATCTACGGAAAACACGGATAGATGCAGCGCCACGGCGGCGACAGCGCCCATGATCGGACGCAGGGGAATCCGGATGTTCGATGCGTTCAAAGCTGCCTCGGTAGATCGGAGTTCAAGGCGCGTTCCGGACACTTCGCCGCGGGACGCCTGGCGGGTGAACCCGCGGCTAAAACGGCACGAAGATCACCTGCGTGGCCTGCAGCCGGGAGTCCGTCGCGGTGGGGAGACATTGCTTCAGGCGCGGGCAAGACACGGAACCTCCGTAGCGTCGATGGCTCCGAAGCGCTCCGAACCCCAACCCTCTCCCGCTTGCGGGCAGGGCTGTTTCATTCAGGGCAACGGTGTATCTTTGCAGCATGAATCTACTGACTGCGTTCGAGCAAATCCCCGAGTTTCGTCGCACAGCCGGGC
>DASRQW010000043.1 GCA_035696245.1 Longimicrobiaceae bacterium
CTGCGCGAGACCGGCGGCGGTTTGCCGGGCTCGCGCAGCGGGCGGGGAGACCCCGGACGGAGGCGGGCAGGCTGTATCGCCCGCCGAAGGAGGAGGCTCCCCGCCCCCGCGGAGGAGACGGACGGGCAGCAGTACCGCCCGGCCGGCTCCGGAGCGGCCCATCAGAAACGCGTTACAGAGAGCCTACTTCGCCTCCCCCTCCATGCCGTACCGCAGAAGCTTCCGGTACAGCGTGGACGGGTCGATGCCCAGCACCTCGGCCGCCCGCGTCTTGTTGCCGTTCTCGGAGTGCAGCACCCAGTGGATGTAGGCGCGCTCCACGATCTCCAGCGTGGGGTTGGGCGGCAGCGACGCGGAAACCAGCGGCTGCGGGGCCCGCTCGGTGATGCGCGAGGGGAGCGCCGAGACGGGGATCTCGCCCGCCGAGGTGAGCACGGCCGCCCGCTCCAGCGCGTTCTCCAGCTCGCGCACGTTGCCGGGCCAGTCGTAGCGCTGCAGCGCCTCGAGCGTCTCGGGCGCCAGCGCCAGCGGCTCCTTGCCGCGCTGGTGGGCGAACTTGCTCAGGAAATAGTCCGCCAGCGCCGGCACGTCGTCGCCCCGGTCGCGCAGGGGCGGCAGGTGCAGGGTGATGACGTTGAGGCGGTAGAAGAGGTCGCTGCGGAAGCCGCCGCGGCGGATCTCCTCGTCCAGGTCGCGGTTGGTGGCGGCGATGATGCGCACGTCGACCGGGATGGCCTCGGTGGCGCCCACGGGGATCACCTCGCGCTCCTGGAGCACGCGCAGCAGCTTGACTTGCGTGGCGGGCGACATCTCGCCCACCTCGTCCAGGAAGAAGCTGCCGCCCTTGGCCGCCACGAACAGCCCCTGCTTGTCCTTCACGGCACCGGTGAACGAGCCGCGCACGTGCCCGAACAGCTCGCTCTCCAGCAGGTTCTCGGGCAGCGCGCCGCAGTTGATGGACACGTACGCGCCGCCGGCCCTGCCCGACAGCTCGTGGATGTACCGCGCCAGCACCTCCTTGCCCGTGCCCGACTCGCCGGAGATGAGCACGGTGGAGTCGCTGGGGCCCACCGTCTCCGCCGTCCGCAGCACCTCCACGAAGCCCTTGCTGCGCCCCACCGGCCGCGACAGGTCGCCGCGGTCGCGCCGCTGGATCTCGGTCTTGAGCGCCTGGTTCTCCTTCTTGAGCTGCCGCGACTCGGCCGCGCGCCGGCAGATGGCGACCAGCTCGTCATTGGCGAACGGCTTCTGGATGTAGTAGAAGGCCCCCTCGTTCACGGCGCGGATGGCGGTCTGGAGCGACGCCTGCGCCGTCATGAGGATCACGGGCAGCGTGCGGTCCTGCTCCTTGGCCGCCAGCAGCACCTCCAGCCCGCCCACGCCGGGCATCCGCACGTCGGACAGCACCACGTCGGGCCGCTCGTCGGCGATCTTCTCCACGCCCTGCGCGCCGCCCACCGCGGTGACCACCTCGAAGCCCTCGCGCTTGAGGAGGATGCGCAGGGTGTCGAGGATGGCCGTCTCGTCGTCGATCACCAGGATCTTGGGGCTGCTCACGGGTGCTTCTCCTTGTGGGATGCCGCGGCGGCCAGGGCCGGGGCGGCGTCGGTCGCCAGGGCGGGGAGGAAGAGGGTGAAGGTGGCGCCCCACCCCTCCGTCCGGTCGTCCACGAACACCGCGCCGCCGTGCGCCTCGGCCGCGCGCTGCACCAGCGCCAGGCCCAGCCCGGTGCCGCCCGGCCGCTGGGTGAAGAAGGGGTCGAAGACGTGGTCGATCGCGTCTTCCGGCACGCCCGGCCCGCTGTCGGACACGCGCACACGCACGGCGTCCGCGGCGCCGAGCGCCGGGGAAAGGATGTCAGAGTGCACGGGCTCCAGCGCCACCTCCACCCGCCCGCCCTCGCCCGCCCACTGCACGGCGTTGAGGGCGAGGTTCAGCATCGCACGGTGCAGCAGGTCGCCGTCGCCGCTCACGAACAGGCCGTCCTCGCCGGGGTCGGCGGTGAGCCGCAAGTCGCAGCCCTCCGCGTCCGGGTGGGCGCGCACCAGCGCCACCGCGTCGCGCGCCACCTCCAGCATGTCCACCGGCGCGGGGTCGCGCACCTTCACGCGCGCGAAGTCGATGAACTCCGCGAGCAGGCGGCTCAGGCGGTCGCTCTCGCGCACCACCAGCCGGCGGAGGATCTGGCGGTCCTCGGGGTCGATGCCGTCGCCCGTCAGCTGCTCCACGGCGCTGCGGATGGAGGCCAGCGGGTTCTTGATCTCGTGCGCCAGCGACGCGCTCAGCTCCGCCACCGCCTCCAGCCGCTCGGCGCGGCGGCGGAGCGCGTCCATCCGCTTCCGCTCGGTGATGTCCTGGAAGATCGCCGTGACCGACGGGGGATGCGGAGCGGGGCGCTTCATCAGCGTGGTGCTCACGCCCAGGATGGTGCCCTCCGCCGTCTCGCCCGTCTCCGAGCGCCCCACGCCCGCGCCCGACTCCACGGTGCGGGTGATGACGGCGCCCAGCCCCGGCGCGATGCGCTCCAGCACGGGCACCACCGGCTGGTTCAGCCACTCATCCGCCGGCAGCGACAGCAGCTCCGCGCCCGACGGGTTGATGTACGCCAGCCGTCCCTCGCCGTCCACCGTAAGGATGCCCGACGCGATGGTCCCAAGGATGTCGTCGGTGTCCAGCCGCAGCCGCCGCAGCTCCGTCTCCACCTCGCCCAGCACCGCGCCCGTGCGCCGCAGCCGGTCGCCCAGGTAGCCGGTGACCATGGCCACGGCCGTGAACAGCAGGATCTGGAGCGCCACCGCCGCGTCCGGCGCCTGGTGCGTGCTCCACACGATCCCGGCGAAGTACAGCACGCTCGCCAGCAGGGCGATGAGGATGCCGCCCAGCAGCGGCAGCAGCACCGCGGCCGAGCAGATCACCAGGATGTAGAGCGGCGCGAACACGCTGTCCTTGCCGTCCGTGAGGTGCACGACCACGGTGACGAGCACCACGTCGAACACCACCTGCGCGTACAGGTAGCTGCGCCCCGGCTCGCGCCCCCGCACGTGCGTGTAGACGAACGAGCCGAAGGTGAACGCGGCCGCCGTGAAGAGGCAGAGTGCCGCCAGCAGCGTGTTCTCGGCGGGCGAGGCGGTCCACACCCAAGCGGCGGCGGCGAAGATGGCGCCTGCCAGGCACAGCCGCCCCAGGTACACCCACGACAGGATGCGCCGCGGCTCCGGCAGGCGCGACGACTGGGCTCGGATCACGGCGCCCCGTTGGGGCGGGACAGGTGCGGGCGGGGCGGTGCGCTCATCTCGCGGGGGTGCGGAAGGTGGGGCCGGCGGCGGGCGCCGACGGCCACGTATTGTCGACCCGCGCTCCCGCAGTGTCAAGTCCGCGCGGGAGTTGCGGATGCCGCTCGTCCCCACCGGATCGGCTGGCGCATCTCCGGACTGGGAGCCGGATGAACGCAGCTGCGCGTTGCACGTTTCTGCGGATGCGCGCGCGGCGTCACGCCGGCCTCGGGATTCGTCGGCAGCGGAGGGCACCCGAGAGATCGATGCCGATCATCCCAAACCTGCTCGGAACTTCGTGGAATGTGTTAGGTGGGCTCCCATCTATCTTCCCATCCCGTTCGCGAAAAGCCTAGGCGTGGTCCGAGTTTTGCTCCCCGCGGGAGCGGAACCTTCACCCGGTGCATGCAGATGGGATTGCGAACCCTGGAAGACACGGACGGCACCACCTGGCAGGTCTGGGACGTCGTTCCGATAAACGCCCCCGAGGGGCTGGAGAAGGGCTGGCTCTGCTTCGAGCGCAACGGCGAGAAACGCCGGCTTGCCCCCATCCCGGAAGACTGGGAAACGCGCAGCGACGCCGAGCTGCGCGTGTTCTGCCGCGCCGCCGAGGCGGTGAAGCCGCGGCGCCGCATCCTCGCCATGGGGGAAGCGGGCGGCTGAGTCGCCCCGATCCGCCACATCGCAAGCCGAAGCCCGCCGCAGCGTCACGCCCGGCGGGCTTCGTGCGTTGTCCCTCCACAACGCCGCCGCGTCCGGTCACGCGGCGCGGCCCACTTCCCTATCGAGTAGCGACGCCATGCTCCCGTTCCGCCGTCGTCCGGGCTTCGACGTGCTCCTCGCGCTGCCCCTCACCCTCGGGCTGGTCGTCACCGCCTGCTCGTTGCTGGAGCCCGGCGGGCTGGACGGCGAGCGAGCCGCGCTCCAGCGGGCCCGCCTGCGCTGGGAAAGCCGCCACGTCGGCACGTACAGCTTCGTGCTGTACCGCGGCTGCGAGTGCCTGGCATCGGGGGTGATGACGGTGAAGGTGGTGAACGGGACGCCGGTGTCGGCGACGCGCCCCGACGGCACTCCTGTACCACTGGAGTACGTCGGCGCGGCGGCCACCGTGCCCGGCCTCTTCCAGCTGGAGGAAGACGCCATCGAACGAAACGCGTTCCAGTTCTCGGCCACGTACGACTCCGCGCTCGGCTTCCCGCAGGCCGTTTCCATCGACTACGACCGCAACACCGTGGACGACGAGGTGGGCTACACCATCCAGAGCCTCACGGTAGCCAACGGCGCCACGTAGTAGCTTCGCAACGTGCCGCGGGACCGATCCACATCCGAAACCTGCGACGAGCCGTCTGCCCCACGGGCGGACGGCTCTTCTCGTGAGATCAATGTCGGGGCGATGCGCGTCTTCCCCATCGGTTCCCGCGGATGAGGGAACGTGAAGATCGGCGGATGTGCGCCGGATGGCGTGGCGGTTGCAACGCCAGCGCGCATCGAGCGTTCACCGCTCTCGCGAGGACGCGTCCATGCGCGCCCGCATCCTCTTCCGCCTCGTCGTCGTCGCCGCCGTCCTCTCGCTCCCTGGCTGCCTCGTCCTGAGCTGCGGCAGCGGATGAGCGGTTGGTCGGCGGATTGGCTCCGATCCATCGAAACCACGAACGCACGCACCGATCCGGCGCGTGCGTTCGTTCTTCCATCCCCCGAGCCGTCCCGCCGGTCCGTCAGCGCGAGTTCGTGATGATGTTGGAGCGGAGGTCCCAGGTGATCTGGTCCGATCCGGAGAGCGTGAACGTGTCCGAGAGCAGCGCCTCGCCTGCGGCCGTCGTTGCAGCCAGGCGGTAGGTGCCCGCGCCTCCGCTGCCGTAGTGCAGCGTCCGCGTCTCGCCCCCCGGCACCAGGCCGATGCGGTTGCGCACGCCGCCGCTGCTCACCAGCAGGATGGTGAGCACGGTGGGCACCGTGAGGTTGTTGCGCACGGTGATCGCCGTGCCTCCGGCGGTGCTCACCTGCGACGACGCCTCCGCCCCGCCGCTCATGGACGGGCCGCAGGCGGAGAGGGACACCAGCGCGATCGTGAGCAGCGTACCGAGCGGGCGTAAGCGGAGCATGGCCGTTCTCCTTGAAGCGTGAGCGGATTCCGAGTATCGAGTGCGCGCGTCCAAGCACCATGCGTGCCGCCCTCGCATCTCCCGCACGCCACAACCGCTTGTGAACACGGTAGATGTGACGCAGGCGATTTCGTTCGATCAGTGCGCCCCGATTGGGAAAGGCCCGCACGCGGAGACGCGAAGGACGCGGAGAACAGCTCGTTCTCCGTAGTTCCTCCGCGTTCTCCGCGACTCCGCGTGATCCCGCCGTTGGGGTGAGCAGCGGAAATGGCGGCGGACGAGGACAGGAAAAAAGGGAGACTGCCGATGGCAATCTCCCTCCGTGGAACCGCTGTCGTGAGCGGTGGGATGCTACTCGCCCGCGCCCGCTTCCGCTGCCTCGGTTTCCGCAGGCGCTTCGTCCACAGCGGGGAAGAGGAGCGATGCGAGCACCGCCAGCAGGTCTTCGCGGCCGTCGCCCTTGAGGGCGGAGAACGGGATCACCTGGTCCTTGTCCACGCCCAGCTTCCGCACCGTGTCCGCCACCGCCTCGCCGCGCATCGACGGCTTCAGCTTGTCGGACTTGGTGAGCGCGAACAATACCGGCACGCCCAGCTCGGCCAGGTACTCCACCGAAGCGACGTCGTCGTCCGTGGGCCCCGTGCGCAGGTCGATGAGCTGCACCACGCCCAGCAGGTCCGGGCTGGCGGAGAGGTAGCCGTGGATCAGCGGCTGCCACTTGCCCTTGACCGCCCCCGGCACGCGAGCGAAGCCGTAGCCCGGAAGGTCGACCAGGAAGAAGTCGCCCTGGTCCGCCCGCACCTTGTAGAAGTTGATCTCCTGCGTCTTGCCGGGCGAGGCCGACACGCGGGCGATGGCCGTACGCGTGCGGCCCAGCAGCCGGTTGATCAGCGACGACTTGCCCACGTTGGAGCGGCCGGAGAAGGCGACCTGCGGCATGCCCACCGCGCTCTCGGGCGGCGCCTGCCCCAGCTGCCCGATGGCGCCCGCGAACTCGACCGACTTGATGCGCAGCGGCGACTTGGGATCGTACTCCAAGCCGCTACGCCTCCTTCTTGCGCCGGGGCTCCGGCGCCAGGATGAGCAGCGGCGCCACGCGCTCGGTGATGCACTCGGGCGTGACCACCACCTCGCGCACGTCGGCGCGTGAGGGGATGTCGAACATGATGTCGCGCATGATCTGCTCGATCACGGCGCGCAGGCCGCGGGCGCCCGTGCCGCGGTCCAGCGCCTCGCGGGCGATGGCGCGGATGGCGCCGGGGTCGAAGGTGATGCCCACGCCGTCCATCCCGAAGATCTTCTGGTACTGCTTCACCAGCGCGTTCTTCGGCTCGGTGAGGATGCGCACCAGCGCGTTCTCGTCGAGGTTGTCGAGCGTGACCATCACCGGCAGGCGGCCCACCAGCTCGGGGATCAGGCCGAAGCGCAGCAGGTCCTCGGGCTCCACGTCGCGGAAGGGGTTGCCCTTGTCGGGCTCGGCCGTCTCCTTGCCCGTGCCGAACCCGATCTGCCGCTTGCCCGTGCGCGCCTCGATGATCTTCTCCAGGCCGTCGAAGGCCCCGCCGCACAGGAAGAGGGTGTGGCGGGTGTTGATCTGGATGTACTCCTGCTGCGGGTGCTTGCGGCCCCCCTGCGGCGGCACGGAGGCCGTGGTGCCCTCCAGGATCTTGAGCAGCGCCTGCTGCACGCCCTCGCCGCTCACGTCGCGCGTGATGCTGGGGTTCTCGCTCTTGCGCGCGATCTTGTCTATCTCGTCGATGTAGATGATGCCGCGCTCGCACTCGGCCACGTTGAAGTCGGCCGCCTGGAGCAGGCGCACGAGGATGTTCTCCACGTCCTCGCCCACGTAGCCGGCCTCGGTCAGCGTGGTCGCGTCCACGATGGTGAACGGCACGTGGAGCACGCGCGCCAGCGTCTGCGCCAGCAGCGTCTTGCCCACGCCCGTGCTGCCGATGAGGAGGATGTTCGACTTGTCCAGCTCCACGTCGTCCATCACGCCCTGGTGGTTCACCCGCTTGTAGTGGTTGTAGACCGAGACGGAGAGCGACTTCTTCGCCTCGTCCTGCCCCACCACGTACTGGTCCAGCACCTCCTTGATCTCCTGCGGGGAGGGCACGGGGGTGGCGGCGCTGGTCGCCTCCTTGATCTCCTCCTCGGCGAGGATCTCGTTGCAGAGCGAGATGCACTCGTTGCAGATGTAGACCGAGGGCCCGGAGATGAACCGCTTCACCGAGTCCTTGGACTTTCCGCAGAAGGAGCAGCGGAGGTGCTTGTCGCTGGGCATAAGAGGCAGACCGCGGGGTAATGCGTGAAAAACGTGCGGAGAGCGCGAAGCGCCCCCGGCCCGGGTGGGCCGGGGGCGCCGGTTCGCCGTCTCAGGTCTCGGTGGTGTTGGTGCCTGTCTCGGGCTCGATGTGCTCGACCTCCACCACCTCGCCCCGCTTGGAGATGACGTGGTCGATCAGCCCGTAGGCCTGGGCCTGCGCCGGCGACATGTAGCGGTCGCGGTCCAGGTCCTCCTCGATCTGCTCCACCGTCTGGCCGGTGTTGTCGGCGTACATCTCGTTCATGCGCTGCCGCACGTACAGCAGCTCGCGCGCGGCGATCTCGATGTCGGCCGCCGTGCCCTGCGACCCGCCCGAGGGCTGGTGCAGCATGATGCGCGCGTTGGGGAGCGACGAACGCTTGCCCTTGGTACCCCCGGCCAGCAGGAACGAGCCCATGCTGGCGGCCATGCCCATGCAGATCGTGGCCACGTCGCACGACAGGAACTTCATGGTGTCGTAGATGGCCAGGCCCGCGTACACCGACCCGCCGGGCGAGTTGATGTACAGGTAGATGTCCTTCTCCGGGTTGTCGGCCTGCAGGAACAGCAGCTGGGCGATGACGACGTTGGCCACGTTGTCGTCGATCTGGCTGCCCAGGAAGATGATCCGGTCCATCAGGAGCCGCGAGAAGATGTCGTAGCTTCTCTCTCCGCGGCTGGAGCGCTCGATCACGTACGGGGCGTAGATGGCCATGTGCGCTTTCTGGGTGGAATGCGTTCGGAAACGGCCCAGTACCTCAGGCTACGGTGTTCTGCGACTGGAGGAAGGTGAACACCTTGTCCTCGGTGATCTCGTTCTCCAGCACCTGCAGCTGCCCGGACTTCTCCAGCTCCAGCCACACCTCGGTCGGAGTGCGTCCGCCCTTCTCCGCGATCTCGTCCACGCGGGCGTCGATCTCGTCCTGCGTGGCGCGCAGGCCCTGCGCGTCGGCCAGGTGCTCCACCACCATCATGCGCTTCAGCGACGCCTCTGCCTGGGGCCGCATAAGGCGCCGGTACTGCGAGAACTGTTCCTCCTGCTCGGCCGTGCGCTTGCGGCGCTTGGCCTGCTCCGTGCCCTCGCCCAGCATGTAGTCGAGGTACCGGTCCACCATCGAGTTGGGCACCTCGAAGGGGTTCGCCTCCACCACCTGCTGCATGAGCTGCCCGCGCACCTCGTCGCTCGCGCGGCGGGTGGCGTCGTCCTTCAGGTCGGCGAGCACGCGCTCGCGCAGCGCCGCCATGGTCCCGAACTCGCCCAGCGACGTCGCGAACTCGTCGTCCAGCTCCGGCAGGTGCCGGTTCTGCACGTCGATCAGGCGGATGTGCAGGTGCTGCTCCTGACCGCGCTGCTCCTCGTCGGGGAAGTCCTCGGGGAAGCGCACGTCGAAGTCGGCCTCGCCGCCCGCGGCCAGCGTGCGGATCGCCTCCTCCACGTCGGAGATCGCCTGACCCTCGCCCAGCACGAAGCGGTAGGGCCGGGGCTCCTCGGCGTCCTCGGCGGCGTCGCGGTCGCGGATCTCCACCGTCACCTGGTCGCCGAAGTCGGGCTTGGTGCCCTCGGGCGCGTCGTGCCAGTGGCCGCGCTCGCCGCGGAGGCGCTCCAGCACCGCGTCCACGTCCGCCTCGCCCGCGTCGGCAGCGGGGCGGGTGGCGCTGAAGCCGGCGAGCGTCTTGATCTCGACCGGCGGGTGGACCTCGAACTCCACGTCGAAGGTGAGGTCGGCTTCGGCGGCGTACTGCACGTTGCCCACCTGGCCCTGCGTGATGGGCTGGAACTCGCCGCTGTCCAGCGCCTCCTTGTACGCCTCCTGGATCACCCGGTCCAGCGTCTCCTGCTCGATCTGCGGACCGAACTGCTTCTCGAGCAGGTTCGCGGGCATCTTGCCCTTGCGGAAGCCCGGCAGGCGCACGTTTCCGGCGAGCTGGCTGGCCACGCTGCGGCGCACGCGCTGCACGCGCTCGCGGGGAACGGTGATGGAGAGGCGGCGGCTCCAGGAGGCGGGCTCCTGGACGTCGATGCGCAGGTCGGTGGTTTCGGCGGCCATCCTGATCTATTCCGTCTGGGGTGAGGTTGCGCTGGTACGGCAAGGTGCGAAA
>DASRQW010000044.1 GCA_035696245.1 Longimicrobiaceae bacterium
CGACCCTCCCCCAAAACTGCCTGGGGGAGGGTTGGGTTGGCATCGGTGCGCAATTCAGCCTCGGCGCGGGACGTACTCTCAGCAGGAGGCCGCGGAGCGGTCTTGGCCCGTGTACCCCGCGCGTTTACGCGCCCCGCGGGCCCTCCGCCCCGACGGATCTCCCCGACGCGCGACCACCCATCAATCACTAGCGGGAGATGCGCATCTACCGACACCTCCATCACGTTTCGGCCGCGCGTTGCGCCAGCGCCGTCTCCAGGGCGTGGGCGATGCGGATGAGCTTGGGCTCGTGCCACGGCGCGGCGATGAGCTGGCCGCCCACGGGGAGGCCGTCCACATCGCCCACCGGCAGGGAGAGCGCGGGGAGGCCGGCCAGGCTCGCCGGGACGGTGAAGGCGTCGGCCAGGTACATCTCGTACGGGTCGCTGACCTCGCCGATGCGGAAGGCCGTCGTCGGCGTCGTCGGGGTGAACACCGCATCGACGCCGGATGCGAACGCCCACTGGAAGTCGCGCGCGACCAGCGCCCGCACCTGCTGGGCGCGGGCGTAGTACGCGTCGTAGTAGCCGGCGGAGAGGACGTACGTGCCCAGGACGATGCGGCGCTTCGCCTCGGCGCCGAAGAGGGCGCGGGTGCGCTCGTAGACTTCGTCGAGCGTGGCGGCATCGGGCGCGCGGCGGCCGAAGTGGATCCCGTCGAAGCGCGCCAGGTTCGACGACGCCTCGGCCGACGCGACGACCTGGTACGCGGCCACGGCGTGCCGCGTGTGCGGCAGCGAGATCTCGCGCACCTCCGCGCCCATGCCTTCCAGCACGTGCAGCGCCGCGCGGCAGGCGGCGCCCACGCGCGGGTCCAGCGCGGCGGCGAAGTATTCCTCCGGCACGCCGATGGTCATCCCCTCCACGCCGTGCCCCAGCGCCACGCGGTAGTCCGGCACAGCGCGCGCCACCGAGGTCGCGTCCAGCGGGTCGTGCCCGGAGATGACCTCCAGCAGCACCGCGGCGTCGGTTACCGTACGCCCGAACGTGCCCACCTGGTCCAGCGACGACGCGAACGACACCAGTCCGTAGCGCGACACGGCGCCGTACGTGGGCTTGATCCCCACGATGCCGCAGAACGCCGCCGGCTGGCGCACCGATCCGCCCGTGTCCGAGCCCAGCGCGAACGGCACGACGCCCGCCGCCACCGCCGCCGCCGAGCCGCCGGAGCTGCCGCCCGGCACACGCGACGGGTCCAGCGGGTTGCGCACCGGCCCGTACGCCGAGTGCTCGGTGGACGAGCCCATGGCGAACTCATCCATGTTGGTCTTGCCCACGGGGATGGCGCCCGCCTCGCGCAGCAGCCGCACCACCGTGGCGTCGAACGGCGAGACATAGCCCTCCAGGATTCGCGACCCGCACGTGGTCGGCATCTCGGTGGTGCAGAGGTTGTCCTTGAGCGCCACCGGCACGCCAGCGAGCGCCAGCGCGGGCGCGCCCTTCCGCATCTCCTCCTCCATGCCCTCCGCGCGGCGGCGGGCGGAAAGGAAGTCGACGGAGATGAAGGCGTTCAGGGCCGCCGGCCCGCGCTCGGACGCGGCGTAGGCGTCTTCCGCGGCCTGCACCAGCTCCGTGGGGCGCAGGACGCCGGCGTTGACCTCGCCCGCCAGCTCCACGCCCGCCCGCCGCATGAGGTGCACGCTCAAGCCTGCTCCTGGGCGGGGATGGCGGCGTGCGATGCGAGGCGGGGCACGCTGAAGAACGGATGCGCCCACACCGGCGCGATCAGCTCCGGGGGGCGCAGCATGGACTCGGCGGTGCCGTCGTCGCTCCGCAGGGCGCACGGCGCGGCGCCGGACGCGGGCGGCTCCAGGTCGCTCACGTCCACGCGGGCGAGCTCGTTCGCGTGGCCCAGGATGGTGCCCAGGTCGGCGCACAGCCGGTCCACCTCGCCCGGGTCCAGGCGCAGGCGCGCCAGCCGCGCGACGTGCGCCACCTCGTGGGGACTTACGGCCATCTCGGCGAACCTCCGGAAGGACTTGCGGGCTCTGCGTGGACCGTCAGCCACGCCGTCGGGCGGACATGCGGGATTGGTGCCGCGCGCTCGGTGGATGCGATCGGCCGCATCGCGTCGCCGATCCCAAGCGTGACGACGGCCACGTCGCCGTGGCCGTCGCACATCCCCCGAACACATCGCACGACACCGACCGGCATTCATCGCAACGTCAGGACGTTTCGGGAGATGCGGGAAGATCGAACGGCAGCTCCAGCGTCGCGCCTCCGGGAAGCGCGGCCCAACGCGCGTGAAGCTCGCGCATACGAGCGCGGACGCGCGCCAGCTCGTCATCCGTGAGGGCGCGCGGCGCGGGCAGGCCGCGGGACGATGCGAACTCCGCGGCGTGGACGTTGAAGTCGCCCGCTGGCCACTCCGCTCCGGTCGCGCGCTCGCCGTCCAGCGTGCCGACGAGGTGCTCCACCGCAACCGCTTCCGGCGGCAGCGGGCCACGCGCGGTCTTACCCGTCGTCTCGGCGATGTCCCAGCCCCGCGCGATCAGACCGTAGAAGCCGTCGCGGAAGCCGAGTTCCGTCTCCGCCGCGTAGTGCGCGAGGTCGTGGAGGGGGAAGAAGCGCGCGTGGGCGCCCTCCTGCCGCTGCCACGTGGCCGACCCGTCCGCGCGCTCGCAGCGCAGGACGACGCCGCCGTCCGGCCGCTTGGCCATCAGGATGCGCAGGTCCGGCATCGGCCGAAATCGGTGGACGTTCAGGAAGATGCGGCGCGGCCGACGAGCGCGCCGGCCGCGAGGAGGGATTCGAGACGGCCGATGAGCTCCGCCTGCGCGGCGTTCAGCTTCTCGCGCGCAGCGGCGGGAGCGAACCATTCGCAGCGGTCCACCTCCGGGAAGGTGAGCCAGCGGCCGGAGCCGCGCGGCCACTCGGCGCGCATCTCGTTGCTGACGGCCTTCGTGGCGTCCGCGTCGCCCTCCCACGCCCACGCGTGGATCACCTTGCCGGCCTTCTGGCGGATGCTGCCCAGCGGCAGGAACTCGCCCTCGGCCTCGATGCCCGTCTCCTCCAAGAACTCGCGGCGGGCGGCGGACAGCCCGTCCTCGCCCTCCTCGATGGCCCCCTTGGGGATCGTCCACGCACCCTCGTCGCGCCGGGCCCAGAACGGGCCACCGGGATGCGCGAGGAAGACCTCGATGCCGCCCGGCGCCCGGCGGAAGAGCAGCAGGCCGGCGCTGGCGTTGGGACGCTTGGGCATGGTGCGGGGTCGATGTGGGATGACCGGCGGAGGACACGCGGCACCGCCGTAGAGCGCCCTCTGGACGCCGGGAGATGCGCGGCCGGCACGCACCCCACCGAGTGAGACCCCGCGAACCGCCCGACGTTTCGTCGGATGTACACTGGCAGCGTCCGGCGGATGCGTCTCAGGCCGATCCGCCCGGCTTCGCCGTGCCCGCATTGTAGACCGGCCGGCGCTTCTCCACGAACGCGGCGAGCCCTTCCATGCCGTCCGGGTGCGACGCGCAGGCGATGAGGGCTTCGCGCTCCGCCTCGAGCTGCCGCTCGAACGGCGTGTCGAAGCTGTCGGTGAGCAGGCGCTTGACCGCGGCGAACGAGTTCGTGGAGCGCGCGGCGAGCGTTGCGGCCATCTCCATCGCCTCGGCGAGCACCGCGTTGTCCGATGCGATGCGGGTGGCGAGGCCCCACGCCAGCGCCTGCTCCGCGGAGATGGGCTCGTCGAAGGCCGCGATCTCCAGCGCGCGCGCCATGCCCACGAGGCGCGGCAGCGTGAACGTGCCGCCCGCGTCGATGGCGAGCGCCTGGCTGGTGTAGCCCTGCACGAGCCGCGCGGAGGCCGCCATCACGCGGAAGTCGCACGCCAGCGCCAGGCTGAAACCGCCGCCCGCAGCCACTCCGTTCACCGCCGCGATCACGGGCTTCGGCATCCGCCGGATCTCGGTCACGCAGACGTGCACGTACGTGGCGAGCTCGCGGAACGCCGCGGGCGGCCCGTGCGGGTGCGCCATCACGCTCCGCAGGTCGCCCCCGGCCGAGAACGCGCGCCCCTCGCCCGTGAGCACCACCACGCCCACCGCCGGGTCCGAGCTGGCGTCCAGCAGCAGGTCCGCCAACGCCCGCGCCGTCGGCAGGTCCAGCGCGTTGAACGCCTCCGGCCGGTTGAACGTCAGGGTCGCGACAGGACCCTTCACCTCACGCCGTACGAGCTCTGTCATCTTCGCAATCTCACGTATCCGCTGGTGATCGGATCGATGGGCTCGGCTAGGCTCCTAGTTCATGCCGCCGACGTGGCGATTCGCCGGGCCTCCGCCCACGCGTCTCCCAACCCCAGCTCAGCGACCCACTTCCCGATGTAGTCGAGATCCAGAGCGGCACCCTGGAAGTTCAACACTCCGGCGACGTCCTCGAGCTGCCGACGGGACTCGCCCAGCGTGGCCCACTCCAGCTTGGAGATCACCACGTCTTCCGCACTCGCCACCCAGACCCTCACACCGAACAGGTCGTCGGATTGTCGACGCTCGAACTCGGCGATGCTGAAAGGCCGGGACTTGCGGACGATGAGGTCCACTTTCCATCCCGATTCGTTGTCCACGACGTTGAACATCCCTTCCGAAGCGAGTGCTTCGAGCGCCGCCCGCTCATCCACGTAGTAGCCCGGGCGAGGCAAGCTACGGGCGAACTCGCGCAGCTTCTCCGCATCCGCGCGAATCACGAGGTCGATGTCCATCGTTCCGCGATACGGACCGTGGAAGCCGCTCGCCAGAGAGCCGGTCACCATGTACGGAATCCCGGCAGCCTCCACACGGCTGACGATCCGTTCGAGGATTTCGGATGGAATCATCCCAACCCCGGCGGAAGTGGCTTGGGTGCGAACGCGTACCGCAGCAGCTCGCGCTTGAGCTGCTGCTCGGACCACTCCGGATGCTGCTTGCGAAGCCGGGACTTCAGCGTCTCACGCATGGCGACGCTCAATTCGAGCGCCTTGGACATGCGTTGCGGGCCGGTCATCCGGCGGAGTGCGGCCATCTGCGCTTCCGCGGCTTCGGGAGTCGTATCTCTCATCTTCGTGTGGCCTGGACGAGGCGGGTCACTCCCACTCGCGCTCTAGGTTGGCGTAGCGGAGCACGATCTTCTTGCGGCCCACGGTGTCGAAGTCGATGGTGGCGCGCACGTCGGTGCCGCCGCCGGAAACCTCGGCCACGGTGCCGGCGCCGAACTGCGGGTGCCGCACGCGCGTGCCCTTGATCATGCTGGGCGTGTCCTGCGAGTCGCTGTAGTCCACCTGGTAGCTGGGATCGCCGCCGTCGCCCTGACCGCCAGCGGCGGCGCGCTTCGGCATCCCGTAGCCGCCGCCCGCGCCCGCACCCGCGCCTCCGAAGCCCAGCCGCTGGCGCCGTGTCTCGAGCGACGGCCCGCCGGAGCGCCACGGCCGCGCGAACGAGAACGAAGAGCGGTCGGCCGCGCGCGGCGTCTGGCGCGTCTCGGTCAGCTCCTCGGGCACGCCTTCCAGGAAGGTGGATGCGACGGAATCCATCCACTCGCCGCCGCGCCTGCGCCGCCGCGCGTGGGCCAGGTACAGCTTCCGCTCCGCGCGGGTGATGCCCACGTAGAAGAGCCGCCGCTCCTCTTCCAGCTGCTCCGGCGTGTCGTACGCGCGGGCCAGCGGGAACAGCCCCTCCTCCAGCCCGGCGACGAACACGAAGGGGAACTCCAGCCCCTTGGCGTTGTGCAGCGTCATCAGCGAGACCGCGTCCGCCGTGGGGTCGTGCTGGTCGATGTCGGCGACGAGGGCCACGTGGCCGAGGAAGAGGTCGAGCGCGCGCGGCGCCGCATCTCCCATCTCCTCCAGCTCCAGCATCAGGTCCGGGTCCTCGTCGTCCAGCCGCGCCTGAAGATCCGCCGCGCCGGCCACCAGCTCCTCCAGGTTCTGGATGCGCTCCTCGCCCTCCGCGCCTTCCTCCTTCAGCGACTCCGCCAGGCCGGACTCGCGGACGAGGTCGCGCAGCAGGTCTCCCAGCGGCAGGCCCACCTCGGCCAGCGCCGCGTGCTTGTCGACGAGCCCGGCCAGGTCGGGCAGCGACTTCGCCGCCGCGCCCTTGATGCCGGGGATCGAGCCCGCCTGCGCCGCGGCGCGCAGCAAGGGGATGCGGTTCTGCGCGGCGTGCTCCGCCAGCCGCGCGACCGACGTGTCGCCCACGCCGCGCCGCGGGACGTTGACGATGCGCAGGAACGCCTCGTCCGCCGCGGGGTTGGCGATGAGACGCAGGTACGCCAGCGCGTCCTTCACCTCGCGCCGCTCGTAGAAGCGCGTGCCGCCCACCACGCGGTACGGGATCGCGAGGCGCCGCAGCGCCTCTTCCATCGCCCGCGACTGGGAGTTGGTGCGATAGAGGACGACGAATGACCGCAGCTCCAGCGACGGATCGTCCTGCATCCGCGCCTGCATCTCCACCGCGATCCACTCCGCCTCGTCGCTCTCGTCCGCCGCCTCGATGAGCGTGACCTGCTCGCCGGCCGCGGCGTCGGTGCGCAGCGTCTTGCCCTTGCGGCGCACGTTCTGGGCGATCACGCGGTTGGCGGCGTCCAGGATGGTGCCCGTGGAGCGGTAGTTCTGCTCCAGCCGCACCACCTTCGCGGCCGGGAAGTCCTTCTCGAAGTCCAGGATGTTGCGGATGTCGGCGCCTCGCCAGCCGTAGATGGACTGGTCGTCGTCGCCCACCACGAACAGGTTGTGGTGATCGCCGGCTAGGAGCTGGAGGAGCACGTACTGCGCGCGGTTCGTGTCCTGGTACTCGTCGACGAGGATGAACTGGAAGCGCTCGCGGTAGCGCTCCAGCACGCCGGGATGCGTGCGGAACAGCTCCACCGGCTTCACCAGCAGGTCGTCGAAGTCGAACGCGTTGGCGTTGCGCAGCGCGAGCTGGTAGCGCTCGTACACATCGGCCGTCTTCTGCTCGAACGGGTCGACGGCGGTGCGGCGGTACTCCGCGGGGGAGACCAGCTCGTTCTTGGCCGCCGAGATCTTGCCCTGGAACGACTTGGGCGGCCAGCGCTTGGGGTCCAGCTGCAGCTCGTCCTTCACGATGCGCTTGACCAGGCTCTCCTGGTCGGCCGCGTCGTAGACGAGGAAGTTGGGCGACCACCCCAGCCGCGTCGCGTCCCGCCGCAGCATGCGCGCGCCGATGGCGTGGAACGTCCCGATCCACATGCCCCCGGGGTCGCGGTCCAGCAGCTTGCGCACCCGGTCGCGCATCTCCCCCGCGGCCTTGTTCGTGAACGTGAGCGCGAGGACGTGCCGCGGGTCCACCCCCATCTCGTCGATCAGGTAGGCGATGCGGGTGGTGAGCACCCGCGTCTTGCCCGAGCCGGCGCCCGCCAGCACCAGCATGGGCCCCTCGAAATGGAGAGCCCCTTCCTGCTGCTCGGGGTTCAGGTGCGAAACGTCGAAAGCCATCCGTCATCCACGTCGGGGTGAAGCCGCTCGGTCCGTCCACAAGGTAGCGCTTCGGACCTGAAAGAAAAACGCCGGACGTCCCTGTGGACGTCCGGCGCGTGTTCCACCTGAAGCGAGCGGTCACGGATCCCACCCGATCTCTCGCTTCCACTCAAGCCAGGGGCAGCTTCACGCCGCGATCACTTCCTCCGGAATGAGATGCAGCCGGATCAGCTTCGGGCCATCCGCATTGTCGAAGTGGCAGCGGACCGCGTCGCGCACCATCTCACGCAGCCCGTCCAAGGTCTCAGCCTCGGTGACGATGGACGCGCCCAGGGCATACGCCGTGAACCCGCCCTCCGGTGCGTCTTCGACCTTGAATATGATCTCGTCCATGATCGCCCGGATGGTAAGCCGGCTGTGAACCTCATCGGATCTAGCACGGACTCGCCCGGCGTCGTCGCCGCGGGACGCGTCCCGGGATGCTACCGCGCCTGCCAGGTGTTGTCCGCGGGCGTGGCGTCCTCCCAGATCCCGCCGTCCGCCTGGATCGACGCCAGCACCTTCCCGGTGGGGACGGAGATGGTCGCCTGCTTCTGGTTGCGCTCCCACACCAGCGAGGTCTGGTGCACGGTCTCGGTCGTGCCGTCGCGGTAGCGGAGGCGCAGGTCGAAGGGCGCCACCATCCCGCCCACGTTGTCGATGTGGACCGAGTAGCCGGCGGCGGTCTTCGTGGCGCCACGCACCGCCAGGTCGATGTAGTTGTTGGTGAAGTACCAGTTACTCCAGAACCAGTCCAGGTTGCGCCCGCTCACGTCGTTGAACGTGTTGAAGAAGTCCCACGGCAGCGGGTGCTTGCCGTTCCAGCGCGACATGTACGCATGGAGCGCGCGCTTGAACGCCGCATCGCCCAGCATGTCCTTCACGGCGAGATAGCCGAGCGCCGCCTTGCCGTACGCGTTGTTGCCGTACGCCGAGCCGCCCAGCACGTCGGCCGGGGTCACGATCGGCAGGTCCTGCACCGGCGACGGATCCTGGATCCAGCGGTCCACGCGGAACTCCTTGAAGAAGCCCGCCGCCTTCTCCGGGCCCAAGTTCCTCTGGTTGATGAGGTACTCCAGCGTGGTCGCCCAGCCCTCGTCCATAAAGGCGTAGCGCGTCTCGTTGATCCCCATGTAGAAGGGGAAGTACGTGTGCGCGATCTCGTGCTCGGCCACGAAGCGAGAGAAGGTGGTGTCCTGGTTGGAGCCGTCGTTGACCATCATCGGGTACTCCATGTCGGCGGAGCCCTGCACGATGGTCGACTTCTCGTACGGGTACGGCACGCCCGGCCACTGGTGCGAGAAGTAGTCGAGCGCCAGGCGGCCCCAGCTCGCCATGTAGTGGAAGTCCGCGGCCGTGTCGTTGTACGCCGACTGCACGCTTGCCCGCCGGTGCGCGGCGTCGTCCACCAGCACGCTCGTGGCGTCCCAGTCGTAGTGGTTGCCGATGGCGAACGTCACGTCGGGGATGTTGCTCGCGCGGAAGTGCCACTCGTTCGTGGGCGCCGCGGCCGTCACGCGCCCCGCCGCGATCTCAGCGCCGCTGGCGACGCGCACCACCTCGTCGGACGTGAGCGAGCGCTGGTAGCGCTGGAGCGGCTCCGGCTGGAGCACCGCCGCGGGGTTGGTGAGCGTGCCCGTGCCCCACACCACGTAGTTGGCGGGCACGCGAACCGTCACGTCGTAGTCGTTGAAGTCGCTGTAGAACTCCTGCCGGTCGTTGAACGGCATCGTGTCCCACCCCTCGTAGTCGTCGTAGACGGCCACGCGCGGGTAGAAGTACGCCAGGAACAGCGTCGTGGAGTCCAGCATCCCCTCGCGCCCCGCCTCTACCGACGCCTGGTAGTGCCAGTCGAACGACAGGCGCACCGAGTCGTGCGGCATCAGCGGCGAGGGAAGCCGCACCTGCTGGTTGGTGAAGGTGTTCGCGTTGCCCGGCCAGCGCGTGGGCTGCCCGTTGACCGCGAAGGCGTCGATCTGCGTGCCCGGCGTGAGGTATTCCTCGCTCGCGCCGCCGGCACGCGGGGCGCCGGGTTTGTGGATGTTGATGAACAGCTTGAAATTCAGCGACTTCAGCGTGTCCGGGCTGTTGTTCACGTACGTGATCTGCTCCGTCCCGCGCACGGTGCGCTGGGCCGGCGCCGCGTCCACCGTGATGGAGTAGCGCGCGTGGTTCTGCCAGTAGCTCGCGCCCGGCCGGCCGCTCACGGTGCGGGTGCCCTTCGCGTACGCCTCCTTCACGGCCCGCGGCACGTACAGCTGCGCCGAAGCCGTCGTCGCGGCGAGGGGCAGCGCGACGGCAGCGGCGAAGCATGCGCGGGTCGAAAACGGGCGGACGAGGTCGAGCAACGGTCTCGTTCTCACGAATCAGGTCTCCGGTGGAGATTCGGGTAAGCCTTCACGAACTTGCACTGCTGCATGCACGGCATCTTCCGTAGACAACAGAGTGTCGAGGAACGTTGTCGCCGCCTCCTCCAGACCTTCCACGCCTGCCCGTCGGATCAGTCTCTCCCACGAACCGACATCGGACAGTCCGCTCGCTCGGCCTCGCGAGGCGCTCCGACCTGCGTGCCCGCACGACCCGGGCGAGCGCGAGGGGTGGATGCGGGCGAGCGCCCGCTCACTCGGCGCGCGGCAGGATCATCTCGAAGGTGGCGCCGCGCTCGGTGGTGGCGAGAAGGAGGCGGCCGCCGTGCACGTCCTCCACGATGCGCCGGGCGAGCGAGAGGCCCACGCCCCACCCGCCTTTCTTGGTGGATACGCCGGGTTCGAAGATGCGGGGCCGCACCGCCGCCGACACGCCGGGCCCGTCATCCGCCACGCGCAGCACCACGCGCTTGTCGTCGCGCGCGTCGGCGGTGATGTGGATGTTGCCGCCGGAGCCGGCCAGCGCGTCGAGCGCGTTCTTCACCAGGTTCTCCAGCGCCCACTCCAGCAGGATCGCGTTGCCCAGCACCGCCGGCACGTCGTCCGGCAGGTCCACGTGCATCTCCACGCTGCGGCCCAGCTGCGGCAGGCGCACGCGCACGTAGCGCTCCAGCACGCGCAGGAGCGTGCGCAGGTCCACCGCGTCCTTCTGCACCGGCCGCCCGATCCATTCGAAGCGGCGCGCCACCTTCTCCAGCCGGTCCAGGTCGGCCTCCATCTCGGCCGCCACCACGGGCAGCGTCGCCATTCCCTCGCGCTCCTCGGGGGGCAGACGCAGGATCTCCACCCAGCCCGCAAGGGACGACAGCGGCGTACCCATCTGGTGGGCGGACTCCCGCGCCATCGCCGCCCATATGCGCTCGCGCTCGGTACGCTGGTTGTGGCGCACGTTCCACCACGCCGTCACGAGCAGGCCCATCAGCGCGCCCACCTGCAGCCAGGGGATCCACCGCAGCGCCGTGACCGTGGGCGGGTCGCCGAAGTACGTGGTGCCCAGCCCCGGCTCCACGATGGGCGGGTTGATGCGGCCCAGCTCGCGGGCGTACTCCATCACCCGCCGCACGTCGGCCTCGCGCGTCAGGTCGGCCTTGAAGGGAAGGTTCGCGCTGTACGCGGGCACGCCCTGGTCGTCGGTCACCACGATGGGAAGCCCGAGCTGCTGCACCTCGCCGGAGAGGTCCAGCAGCGTCTGCAGCGGCGCCTTCTCGGACGGGTCGTTCAGGCCCGCGAGGATGCGGACGTAGATGCGGGAATGGATCACCGCGTCCCGGCGCATGCTGCGCACCAGGAACTGCGTGTAGACCAAATACCAGAGGAGGATGAGCGCCGCCATCAGCCCGAGCGCGGTCGGCCAGTGCCGGCGGTTCATGGCAGGGGCTACAGGGTGCGGGGAGGAAGGAGGGAAGCGGCCCGGCCGCCGCGCGTCCGCATCGTTCGCGGAGCCCGGCGGCCGTCCATCTGCCGTCTGATGTTCGTCACGCCCCGGCGTCATCTTCCGACGCCGGTCATCATCCGTCCACACGACGGGAGATGAACGGCAGCCGATCCGGAGATGCGGCCAAGGCCGGCGGCTCAGCGGGTGATGCGGTCCGTGCCCATGTAGCGGTGCAGCACCTCGGGCAGCAGCACCGAGCCGTCGTCCTGCTGGCCGTTCTCGATGATCGCGACGACGGTGCGCGGCAGGGCCACGCCGCTGCCGTTGAGCGTGTGCACGAACTCCGGCTTCGCGCCCTGCTCCGGGCGGAAGCGGATGCCCGCGCGGCGCGCCTGGAAGTCGCGGAAATTGGAGCAGCTGGAGACTTCCAGGTACTTGTCCACGCCCGGCGCCCACACCTCCAGGTCATACGTCTTCGCGCTGCCGAAGCCCAGGTCGCCGCCGGCCAGCAGCAGCACGCGGTACGGCAGACCCAGCAGCTGGAGCACGCGCTCGGCGTGGCCCGTCAGCCGCTCCAGCGCCTCGTCCGACGCCTCGGGCCGCTCGAAGCGCACCATCTCGACCTTGTCGAACTGGTGCAGGCGGAGCAGGCCGCGTGTGTCCTTGCCCGCCGCGCCCGCCTCGCGCCGGAAGCACGGCGAGTACGCGGTGTAGGCGATGGGGAGCCGCGCGCCGTCCAGCAGCTCGTCGCGGTGCAGGTTGGTGACCGGGACCTCGGCGGTGGGGATGAGGAAGAGGTCGTCGGACTCGATGCGGTAGGCGTCGTCCTCGAACTTGGGAAGCTGCGAGGTGCCCGTCATCGCCGCGCGCGAGGCCAGGAACGGCGTCTCCACCTCCACGTAGCCGTGCTCGGCCGTGTGCAGGTCGAGCATGAAGGAGATGAGGGCGCGCTGGAGGCGGGCGCCCAGGCCGCGGTACGCCGGGAAGCCGCTGCCGGCCACCTTGGCCCCGGCGGCGAGGTCCAGCATCCCCAGCTCCGCCGCCAGCTCCCAGTGCGGGCGCGGCGCGAAGCCGAACGCGCGCTTCTCGCCCCACTCGCGCACGGTCGCGTTGCTCTCTTCCCCGCCCTCCGGCACCGTCTCGTGCGGGGTGTTGGGAATGCTGAGCAGCAGCCTCTCCAGCTCGCCCTCCACGTCGCCCAGCCGCGCGTCGCCAGACTTGATGCGGTCGTTCACGTCCCGCATCTCCGCCACCAGGTCGTCGGCGCTCTCGCCGCGCTTCTTGCGGGCGCCCACCTCGCCGGACACGGCGTTGCGGCGCGCCTTCAGCTCGTCGCCCTCGGCGATCAGGCCGCGGCGCTCCGAGTCCAGCGCCAGCGCCGCATCGACCATCCCGTCCGTCTCGCCCGCCTTGCCGCGCACGGCCAGCCGCGCGCGGACCCCGTCCGCATCCTGCCGGATCAGCCGGATGTCGAGCATCAGGGGTTCAGCCGCCGGTCGTTGCAGACGCCGTTGCTGGTCACCGCCAGGCGCGCCGTGGCGGCCGCCGCGTTCACCTCGACCGCCGAGATCTTGGCGTAGCGCACGCACACGCCCACGCCCGTCTCCAGGTACTGGCGCGAGCGCACCAGGTACGTCTTGCCCTGCTGGAGTGCGAGGGTGTGGTTGCCCTGCGTGGCGTTGATGCTGTCGGCGAAGGCGCCGCTGCCGGGGGCGGACTTGATGGACTCGTACGTGCGCGCGTCGGTAAGCACGGACGAGCCCACGAAGCCGGCCTGCGTGGTGATGGGCCGAAGCACCAAGGCGCCGCCCTCCACGCGCAGGGCCACGTCCCAGTTCCCCGCGTCGCCCACGCGCTCGGGGAAGCGAACTGCGTTCTCGAAGATCACGTCGAGCGCCGAGCCCACGTTGGCCGAGTCGGCGGTGGGAGCGGCCAGCTTTACCGTATCGCTCAGGATCACCGCGTCGCCGGCGGTGAACGGGTTGCTCCCGCAGGCAGACAGCGATGCACCGACGGCAACCAGCAGTGCGATGGCAGAAAGACCGAGACGCACGTGGAAAGTCCCTTCTCTGGAGTGTAGAAATCCCGCGTCCGGACAGGGCCGGACGCGGCCAAACAATAGTCCGCGCGCAGGCGCGGCGTCAAGCCCGCAACCCCGTTCGCGGGGTTGACTTCGCCCCCCGCGGCGGGTACGTTGCTCGCCACCTTCCGCGCCCCTCCCCACGTACCCCGGAGAACACCGCGATGTCCCAGCTAGACGCCGCTCTGGACGCCATCCGCAGCCATGAGGGGGTGGACCACGCGCTGGTGCTGGGCCGCGACGGGCTGCTCATCCAGTACGCGGGCGCCGGCGGGCTGGACGCCGAGACGGTCTCGGCGATGGTCCCCGGCATCGCCGCCGCGGCGGGCGCGCTGGGCGTGGCGTCGGGCGCGGGGCAGGCGGGCACGGTGGTGGCGAAGATGGAGAGCGGCGTGGCTGTCGTCTCCGTGCTCTCGCCCGAGATCATCCTGGCCGTGCTGGTGCGACCCGGCGTTGGCTTCGCGCCGCTGTTGCGCCACCTGTCCGAGAACGGCCCCCGCCTCGCCTCGCTGGTCTGACCCGGCCGCGGCGCCAGCCGCCGCGCCATCCCCCCGCTCCCGCGCCATGACCCCGGAAGACGCCCCGAGCGCCCCCGCAGCCGACGACGGCCTCCCCGCCGCCACCCGCCGCGTGCTGGTCGCCGACGACGAGCCGCACATCGGGCGCATCATCCAGCTCAAGCTGGAGCAGGGCCCGTACGAGGTGACGCTGGTGCCCGACGGCCGCGCCGCCCTGGACCGGCTGGAGAGCGACGAGCGCATCGACGTGGTGCTGCTCGACATCATGATGCCGCACGCCACCGGGCTGGAGGTGCTGGCCGCCGCCCGCGGCCTGGCGCACCGCCGCGAGACACCCGTCATCATCCTCACCGCCAAGGGCCAGGACGCCGACCGCCGCCAGGCCATGGAGCTGGGGGCCACCGACTTCTTCACCAAGCCCTTCAGCCCCAAGAAGCTTCTTGCGCGTGTCGACGAGCTCTTCGAGTAATCCCCACCTCTGGACCGTGATCCTGGCCGGCGGCGTGGGCTCGCGCTTCTGGCCCGTGAGCACGCCCTCGCGCCCCAAGCAGCTGCTGCCGCTGGCGTCGGACCGCCCGCTCATCGAGGACACGGTGGAGCGCATCCTCCCGCTCGTCCCCCAGGAGCGGCTGCGCATCCTCACCGGCGCGCACCTGGCGGGGCCCATCCTGTCCGCACTGCCGCGTCTGGGCGACGGGAACCTGCTGCTGGAGCCGCGCGCCGCCGGCACCGCGCCCGTCCTCGCCTGGGCTGCCGCCGAGTTGGAGCGCCGCGACCCCGACGCGGTGATGGTCTCGCTCCACGCCGACCACGTCATCGCCCCCGCGTCCGCCTTCCGCGAGCTGATCGCGCGCGCGGCCGACCTGGCGGTGGAGCACGGGCGGCTCTTCACCATCGGCGTGCCGCCCACGCGCGCGGAGACGGGCTTCGGCTACATCCGCCAGGGCGACGCGCTGGAGTCCGAGTCCGCCGGCGACCCCGGCTACCGCGTGGCGCGCTTCGTGGAGAAGCCGGACCGGGAGACGGCCGAGGGCTACGTCGCCAGCGGCGAGTACCTGTGGAACACGGGGCTCTTCGTGTGGCGCGCGGCCGACCTGCTGGACCAGATCGAGCGGCATACCCCGGAGATGGCCGAGCTGATCCCCATCCTCCGCGAGGGCGGGACGGAGGAGTTCTTCCGCCGCACCCCCAGCCTGTCCATAGACGAGGGGCTGCTGGAGCGGTCGGACAAGGTGGGCGTCGTGCGCGCGACGTTCGACTGGGACGACGTGGGCGCGTGGGACGCCGTGGCCCGCACCCGCCCGCTCGACGAGGCCGGCAACGTGGTGCTGGGAGACGCCCACGCGGTTGACTCCACGGGCTCCATCCTGTATGCGGACGACGGTCCGATCGTTGCGTTCGGCGTGGACGATCTGGTGGTGGTGCGCACGCACGGCGTGACCTTCGTGGCGCGCCGCGACCGCTGCGCAGACCTCAAGTCCATGCTCGCCCGCATCCCCGGCGAGCTGCGCAACCTGGCCTGACCCTTCCCGCCCAAGACGGACCGATGCCCGACCTCGCCCTGATCCTGTTCGACGACGACGTGGCGCAGGGCTGGGAGCCCTTTGCCCTCACCCGCCCCGCCGGCGAGCTGCGCTTCGGCGCGCTGCTGCTGCGCGAGCGGGCCGAGCGCGTGTTCGGCGCCCGCTGCGCCGCTCACCTCGCCGCCGAGCATCTCATCGGCTTCGACGAGGCGGGGGCGCCGCCGGTGCTGGGGATCGGCGACGCGCCGGGGGACGGGGACCGGCTTTTCCTCTCGTCGCGCGCGGTGCCGGCGTGGGGGAGCGGGCAGGTCTGGCGCGAGCGCCGCGGCGGGGCGGGCCCGGTGCTCATCGGCGACGAGGTCGTGGGCTGGTTCGCGCCCGCGGGTGCGCCCGCGCCCGCGCGCGAGTTCCTGCTCGATCCGCCGACCATGCTCGACCGCACCGGCGCCGTGCAGCTCGGCGGTCGCGTGCTCACGCGCGTGTGGGAGCTGATGTCCGCCACGCCGGACCAGATCGCGACCGACGTGGCCGCGCTCTTCCCCGGCGTGGACGAGACGCGCCTGCCCGAGGGCTCGTTCCGCTTCGGGCCGCACGCGCTCGTGCTGGGGGACGGCGTGACCATCGAGCCGGGCGTCGTCTTCGACCTCACCGCCGGGCCCGTATGGCTGGACGACGGCGTGACGGTGCGGGCGCTCACGCGGCTCGCCGGGCCGGCGTACGTCGGCCCTGGATCGTCCGTGCTGGGCGGCACGCTGGAGTCGTGCTCCATCGGCGCGGTGTGCCGCATCCGCGGGGAGTTTGCGGAGAGCGTCTGCCTGTCGTACGTGAACAAGGCGCACGACGGGCACATCGGCCACGCGTACCTGGGCAGCTGGGTGAACCTGGGGGCGATGACCACCAACAGCGACCTCAAGAACAACTACGGCACCGTGCGCCTGTGGCAGCCAGGCGGGGAGGTGGACACCGGCGAGATCAAGGTGGGCTGCTTCCTGGGCGACCACGTGAAGACCGGCATCGGCCTGCTGCTTAACACCGGCACGGTGATCGGCGCGGGAAGCAACCTGTACGGGGCCGAGATGCCGCCCAAGTACGTGCCGCCCTTCAGCTGGGGAACCGGGAGCGACCTCTCGGCGTACCGGGAAGACAAGTTCATGGAGGTCGCCGAGCGCGCAATGGCCCGCCGCAAGGTCGTCCTCTCCGCCCCCGCTCGCGACCTCCTCCGCCGCGCCTGGAACCGAGGCCGCGTGGGAACGGACTGAGTGATTCGGTCGGGAGATGTGATCGGCTCCACGGAATTCGGATCGAATCGGTAGATGGGCGACAGCCGATCACCCCGCATCCCCCGCCCATCTCTGCCGATGTGATCGGGGTTCGGTAGATGTGAAGCGGATGATGTTGATGCGCCCGCATCTGCTGGACGATTCCGAGAACACGCTTCACCTGGCGATCTCCGCCGATGCGAAGCGAATGATGCGGCGTCCTCATCGCCAGATCCACCGAACGCTTGCGCGGCTGAAGCGGAACGGATGCGATGAATCGCACCCCTACGCGCCGCAGCGATCTCGCGCGTCGGGGTCTGCGACGTGATCAGGGGCTCGTGTTCGGGCGGATGATCCGCCGTTCTCCCGTTCTACCCGCGCCCGCCGCGGAGGAAGTGCTGCGCGCGAGTTGAAGGTCACCCTGCTGGGAAGCGGCAGCCGCGGCAACTCGATCCTGGTCGAGTGCGGAGACGTGCGGCTGCTGGTGGACGCGGGCTTCAGCGGGCGCGACCTGGAGCGCCGCCTTGCGGCCGTGGAAGTCGATCCCGATTCGCTCACGGCGCTGCTGATCACGCACGACCACGGCGACCACACTCGCGGCATGGGCGTGGCGGCGCGCCGCTGGGGCATCCCCCTCTACCTCACCGAGCCCACGCGCGTGGCGTGCAGCGGCCTGCTGGACGGCACCGAAGACGTGCGCCCGTACACCTCGGCCGAGCCGGTGGAGTTCGGGGGCCTCGTCGTCACGCCCTTCCTCACCGTGCACGACGCGGTGGATCCGGTCGCCGTGACGGTCACCGAGCGTGAGACGGGCGAGAAGCTGGGCATCGCCACCGACCTGGGCCGCGCCACCGCGACCGTGCGCCACGCCCTGCGCGAGTGCCATATGCTCGTCCTGGAATCCAACCACGACGAGATCCTGCTGCGCGAGAGCCCGTATCCGTGGTCGGTGAAGGCGCGCATCGGCGGCAGCCACGGCCACCTCTCCAACCGCGCCGCCGCCGAGCTCGCCCGCGAACTCTACCACGACGAGCTGTGCACCGTGATCCTAGCGCACCTTAGCGAGCAGGCGAACGACCCGAACCTCGCGTCCGAGGTCGTGGGTGATGCCCTCGCACGCCTGCGCTACCGCGGCCTCGTGCACGTCGCGCCCCAGCACACGCCCATGGAGCCCATCGACGTCACGCGTCTCCGCCGCCTGCGCCTCCCCGCCCAGACGTCGCTATTCTGACGTGAGCCGCGGCCCAGCGGCTGACGAAAAGCGTCGGCGCCGCTACCGCCGCGAAGCCCAGATCGCGCACCCCCTCGCACCCACCGTGGAACAAGCTCCCTTCTCCCGCTTGCGGGGGAGGGGCTGGGGGGAGGGGGCACCTTCCGCATGCAAAATCGCCCGGCTCCCCCTTCCACGGAGCCGGGCGATCTCATCTCATCATCCCACTACCACCACCCGTAACATCGTCGTCCAGCCGACCCTCTCACCCGCAGGTCGACTTGATGAGCTCCTTGTCGGTCTGGGGCCAGGCGCCGCCGGCGCGCTCATAGGTGAGGCGCCAGGTGCGCTGGCAGATCTCGGTGGGCCAGGTGCGGTGGCTGGTGACCGTGACGGCCACGTAGAACTCCATGCGGTCGCGCGTGGCCTTGGTGAAGTTCAGGTGCACGAACACGCCGTAGCGGTCCACCCAGCAGCCGCCCGCGCTGGGGCCGATGCCGTCCGGGTTCCTGTCGCACGTCATGGTGACCTGGGGCACCGCCTCCTCGTACGGCCGGCCGATGGCGCCGCGCACCTGCTTGCCCAGCTCCACAGAATCCGGCTTGGTCTGGGTGACCATCCACGCCGCGCTCGCGAACGACGGCGTGTCGAGGAACAGCGGGCCGCGCGCGGGCTGGCCCGGCGCGTTCGCGCGTCCGTCGGCCTCCGCGAAGGCGATCACGCGGGGCATCACGCGCAGGTAGTCTTCCATCGACGGGCGCGGCAGCGCGCAGCCGGACAGCAGGAGCAGGGCGCAGCCGACGGCCGCGCGTGCGATTCTCATCATCTTCCGGGTCGTCGTGGAGCGAAGGTGTGGTTGCGTGCGCCTGAGATTAGCGGGCGGCGGGCGGCCCCGCAAAGGCGCGCGCCCTCCCGCCGCGGCGGCCGGGACGCTAGAATGCTCGCCGGGCGCGGTGCCCCAGCGAAGCAGACCGCCGAATGGGAACGAGATGAGCCGCTTGAAGCTGTGGAAGCTGACCCCCCGCCACGACTCGCTGTGGTGGTGCGTGGAGGGCAAGGACCCCTGGCAGCCGCACCACGACCGCGCGTTCGGCTTCGTGGTGCAGGCCGCCGACCCCGAGGAGGCGCGCTGGCTCGCCCACCAGGGCGGCGGCGACGAGAACACCGCCCTCGACGGCGTGCAGCCGTGGCTCCACGAAGGCTACTCCACATGCGAGGAGCTCACCGGCGCCGGCACCCCCGGCGTGATCCTCGTCAACTTCCGGCACGGGCGGATCTGACGGCTCGCGCGGCTGCCCGACGCTGTCCGGCGATGCTTGCGCAGCATCGTACGCGCGCCGCGCCGGTGGGTTCCCGCCCACGCTCCGGCGTCGGCTAAAGTAGGGAGATGCGCATCCCCCGAACCAGGCGCAGCGCTCGGAGCACGTTCTCCGAATGACGGAAGATGTTGTTGCATCGGCAGATGCGTTCTCGGGGCGACGGCCGGACGAACGAGATTGGATCGGGGTTCGGGGAGATGGTTGAAACTAGCTCGCGGGGTGCCTCGTACGACGGCGAGGAAGGACGGAAGAGCCTTCCCTCCAAGACACACCGACAACGAGGCTACCATGCTCGAAGAGATCCATAGCACTCCCGAGGACCGCCGCACCGTTAAGCTCATCCTGGACGTGGCGCTGGTCCTGTTCGGCCTCTCCACGCTCGCCGACAGCATCTTCCTGGGCACCGGCACCATGTTCACCGTGGTGGGCCTGGCCTTCTCGGCCGCCGGCGTCGCCAGCTTCGAGTGGCTTCGCCGCCAGCCGGTTCCCCGGCCGCTCCCCGTGAGAGCCCGCGCGTAGCTCCGCCCGCCGCGAGGCGGACGCAGCACGGAAAAGGGACCCGGATCGCTCCGGGTCCCTTTCTGTTTTTCCATCTATCGCATCGTATGTCCCGCATCCTCCCACCGCTCGACTTCCCACGGCCGACATCCGACATCCGAGTGCTAGGTCCGCCGTTCATCTACCGAGAACGGGGGATGACAGGGATGCGGCGCGGCTCAGACCCAGGTGCGCTGGATCTTGCCGACGGCCTCGATACGGCGCTCGGCGATGCGGTCGGCGGCGAGGTACGTGGGCATGTTCGCCTCTTCCGCCAGGCGGAAGATCTCGACGAGCGTGGCGTAGATGTCGCCCGCCTTGCGCATGGAGCGCTCGGACGTCCAGCCGTTCAGCTCGCCGTACACGTTGATCAGGCCGCCGGCGTTGATCACGTAGTCCGGAGCGTAGAGGATGCCCTTGGAGTGCAGCACGTCGCCGTGGCGCGCCTCGGCGAGCACGTTGTTCGCGGCGCCGGCGACGATGTCCACCTTGAGCTGCGGGATGGTCTCGTCGTTGATGGTGGCGCCCAGGGCGCTGGGGGCATAGATGTCCGCCTCGACCGAGTAGATGGCGTCGGACGCCACGGCGCGGGCGCCGAAGCGCTTCACCACGTTGTCCACGGCGGCCTGGTCGATGTCGGTCACGATCAGGTTGGCGCCCTCGGCGGCGAGGTTCTCGCACAGGTAGGTGCCCACGTGGCCCACGCCCTGGACGGCGACGGTCTTGCCGCTCAGCGAGGCGGAGCCATACTTGGCGAACGCGGCGGCCTTGATCCCCTGGTACACGCCGTACGCGGTGACGGGCGACGGGTCGCCCGAGGCGTTGGCGCGGCCGGTCACGTGCTCGGTCTCCATGGCCACGTACTCCATGTCGTCGACCGACGTGCCCACGTCCTCGGCGGTGATGTAGCGGCCCTTGAGCGTCTCCACGAAGCGGCCGTGCGCGCGGAAGATCTCCTCGCGGCGCAGCGTCTTGGGATCGCCCAGGATGACGGACTTGCCGCCGCCCAGGTTGAGGCCGGCGACCGACGCCTTGTAGGTCATGCCGCGCGCCAGGCGCAGCGCGTCCACAAAGGCTTCCTCGTCGCTCGTGTAGTTCCAGAAGCGCGTGCCGCCCAGCGCGGGCCCGAGCGTGGTGTTGTGGATCGCGATGATCCCCTTGTAGCCGCACGAAGGCTCGGAGCAGAAGACGACCTGCTCGTGCTGGTGCTCGCCGATGGCTGAGAACAGTTCCATGCCCGTTGTCTCGTAGGTAGTGCATGAAGTGGGTGGCGGCGCGTGCCGCCGCCCGCGCCGCGAGGGCGTACCTCGCCCCCGCGGCGGGTGAGTGGGGCGGCCGTTACGAAGGGCCCGCCGCCCGGTACAGCTCGCGCGCGATCACGGTCCGCTGGATCTCGCTCGTGCCCTCGTAGATCTCGGTGACCTTGGCGTCGCGGAAGAGCCGCTCCACCGGGTATTCCTTCACGTAGCCGTAGCCGCCGTGGACCTGAACGGCCTCGGTGGTCACGTACATGGCGGTCTCGCTGGCGAACAGCTTGGCCATCGACGCCAGGCCGCGCACCGGCTGGCCTGCGTCCTTGGCCGCGGCGGCGCGCATGAGTAGCGCGCGGGCGGCCTCGATGCGGGTGGCCATGTTCGCCATCTTGAACTGCATGCCCTGGAAGTCGCGCACGGGCGTGCCGAACTGCTTCCGCTCGCCGCCGTAGCGCACCGCGTGCTCCAATGCCGCCTGCGCGATGCCGACGGCGAGCGCGGCGATGCCCATGCGCCCGCTGTCCAGCCCCTGCAGCGCGTACACGAAGCCCATGGACGGGTCGCCCAGCAGCTGGTCGTCGGGCACGAACATCTCGTGGAAGGCGATGCCCACCGTCTCGCTGGCGCGCTGGCCCATCTTGTCCTCCTTCTTCCCCACGGAGTAGCCCTCCGTGTCCGTGGGGACGATGAAGGCGCCGATGCCCTTGGCGCCGCGCCGGTCCTCGGGCGTGTCGGTGCGCGCCATGGCCACCATCACGTCGCCGAAGCCGCCGTTGGTGATCCACGCCTTGGCGCCGTTCAGCACCCAGCCGCCGTCCACCTTCCGCGCCTGGGCGGAGAGCCGCGCCGCGTCGGACCCCGCGTCGGCCTCGGAAAGCGCGAAGCCGCCCAGCAGCTCGCCGCGGGCCATGGGCTTGAGCCAGCGCTCCTTCTGCTCGGGCGTGCCGCTGGCGAGGATCATCTGCGTGGGCAGCGAGTTGTGCACGCTCATCGCCACGGCCACCGACGCGTCGCCGCGCGCGATCTCCTCCAGCGCGATCAGGTACGTCGTGGCGTCCAGCCCCAGGCCGTCCCATTCCTCGGGCAGGATCATCCCCAGGAAGCCCAGCTCGCCCAGCTTGCCGATCACCTCGCGCGGGAAGGCCGCCTCGCGGTCCCACTCCTCGGCGTGCGGCCGCAGCTCGCCCTGGGCGAAATCGCGTGCCAGCTCGCGGATCTGTTCCTGTTCCGGCGTCATCCCGTTACGTCTCTGCTCGCGCGAAAGGGAGCGCGCAGGCCGCGCATCTCCCGTCTAGGCCGTCGTCGTAAACCTCGTCCACCGCGGATGCAAGCACCGGCGCGCGGCGAGCCGTGCGGCCCGCCGGCATCCACCGGCGTACATCTCCCGACTCATCCACTTCACATCCCGCCATCCGCCAACTCACCCGCCATCGACCCTCTGCCGATCCGCGACGGGTGATGCGCCAACGCGATCCGTCCGCCAAGCAGCGGGCGGAGCTTCATCGCCCGAAAGAGAGACGCCGCGGACGGAGCAAATCTCCGGCCGCGGTGAGCCTCACTCAGTAGGCGTAGAAGCCTTCGCCCGTCTTGCGGCCCAGCTTGCCGGCGGCGACGTACTTCCGCAGCAGCGGGCAGGGGCGGTACTTGTCGTCGCCCAGGCCGTCGTGCAGCACCTGCATGATCGCCAGGCAGGTGTCCAGGCCGATGAGGTCGGCCAGCGCGAGCGGGCCCATGGGGTGGTTCATCCCCAGCTTCATGACCGTGTCGATGGCCTCGCGGTCCGCCACGCCCTCCATGAGGCAGAAGACGGCCTCGTTGATCATGGGCATGAGGATGCGGTTGGACACGAAGCCGGGATAGTCGTTGGCCTCGGCGACGGTCTTGCCCAGTTTCTCGGACATCTCCACCACCGCGCGCGTCGTCTCGTCGCTCGTGGCGAGGCCGCGGATGATCTCCACCAGCTTCATGACCGGCACGGGATTCATGAAGTGCATCCCGATCACTTTCTCGGGCCGCTTGGTGCGCGCCGCGATCTCGGTGATGGAGATGGAGGAGGTGTTGGTTGCGAGGATGGCGTGCTCCGGCGCGACGCGGTCCATCTCTTCGAAGATGCGGAACTTGAGGTCGCGGTTCTCGGTCGCCGCCTCGACGACGAGGTCGGCGGCGCCCGCGGACGACAGGTCCGTGGCGGAGGCGATGCGGCCCAGCGCGGCGTCGCGGTCGGCCTCGGCCAGGGCGCCCTTCTTGATCTGGCGGTCCATGTTGCCGCCGATGGTCTTGAGCGCGGCGTCCAGCGCTTCCTGCCGCACGTCCACCATGGTCACGTCGTAGCCGTTCTGCGCGAAGACGTGGACGATGCCGTTGCCCATGGTCCCCGCACCCACCACCGCGACCTTACGAATCTCGGACATTGTAGACTGTATTCGGTTGGGATGTGCGCCGCATGGCCCAGCCTCCGCCGGTCAGCGGAGCGCGAGCCATCCCGCGAAGTACACGGCCACCAGCAGGCCGCCGGTCAAGATCACCCACACGTCGGCCGCGGGGGCGTGGCTGCCCTGGCGCGCCTGCTTCTTCCGCTCCATCGCCTCGGCGAACGAGCCGGCCTCGGATATCTCTCGCAGCCCGAAGCCGCGGAAGCCGCCCAGCCGCGCGGCGAGGCCGAAGAGCAGCGCCATCACCCCGGCCGTCCACACCGTCAGCAGCCAGATGCGGCGGAACTCGCCCAGCTCGCGCACGTGCAGGCCCATGGGCACCAGCAGCGCCAGCCCGGAGACGCCGAGCGCCGCGAGGACGGCCGAGAGCCAGAATCGCCGGGTGCTCATCGGAGAACGTCCAACGACGTTCGGCGGATGCGCATCCCACGCGTCTCCGGCCTCGCATCTCCCGCGTTCGACTGCGTCATCGCGGCCAGTCCGGGCCCAGGCGGCGGTCCACGATGGGTTCCAGGCGCCGCATCTTCTCGGACTCGCCGACGCTGCGGGTGCGGAGGAGCCAGGCGAGCGCGAGGGCGATGGCGATGGTCGCCGGCAGCCCGGCCTCGGGGCCGAAGGTGCCGCCTGTGAGCCAGGCGCCGCCGCCCCGCTCCGCCACGCTGTACATGGGCGTATTCCGCGCGATGCCGCTCACCGGGAAGTCGAGCAGCGCCGACATCGTCCAGTTCCACCCCGCGTGCACCGCGGTCGCGAACCAGAGCGAGCGCGTGCGCAGGTACGCCACCGACAGCATCACCCCGGCCAGGAAGATGTTGGCGATGCCGAACGCGCTCACGTTCGGGTTCCCCAGGTGCCCGGCCGCGAACGCCGCGGAGAGCAGCAGCGTCGCCCCCCACGGCCCCAACCCCTCCGCCAGCACCTGGAAGGCGTAGCCGCGGAAGAGCGCTTCTTCCGCCGCGGCGGCGACCAGGAAGAAGCCGAGCGCGCCGGCGAGCGTGGCGGCAAGCTGGCCCGGCGTGCCCGCGTCGGCAACCCACCGTGCGTAACCGGCCACGGCGACCACTCCGGCCGCCGCCGCGATCAGCACGGTTCCCATCAGGAACCCGATGCCGAAGTCGCGCGGCGCGGCCCGATCTGCCGCGAAGCCCAGCGCGCCGATTGGCCGCCGGTCCACGACCGCGAGCATGAACCACCCGGCGAGCACAGCGGCGGCGAGCGAAACGGCGAAGCCGGCCACCATGGACTTGCCGGCCAGCGGCGCCGCCAGGACCGTCAGCAGCCCGGAGAGGACGATGACGAGCACGAGGTAGAGGCCGAAGCGCCAGCCGGAGCGGACGCCGTGCGGGCCCAGCAAGACCCAGGCGAGCGTGCCCGGCTTCGCGTCCGCCGCGGGGGCGGCGTCCGGCGCGTGCTCGCTCAACCGCTCAGCCCCGGAACAGCGTGCGCGTGCGGCCCTGGATGCGGCCGGCGACCATCGCCACCAGGCCCAACTTCGCCAGGTCGAAGAGCACGAACGGGCGCAGGCCCCACACCACGGCCATGTCCACGCCCTTCACCGCCGCCAGCCACGACAGGCCGCCGGCGAAGATGGTCGCGAGGCCCGCCAGCAGCGCGCCGATGCGGCGGAGCGCCCCGCCGTCCGCGCCCATGCCGGCGACGTACGCCGCGAGCGGGTAGGCGATGAGGTAGCCGCCCGTGGGCCCCAGCAGGTACGCCGCGCCCCCGCCCGCCGCGAACACGGGCAGGCCCGCGATGCCGGCCAGCAGGTACGCGACCTGGCTCGCCGCGCCGCCGCGCCGGCCCAGCACGGCGCCGGAGAGCAGCACCATCAGCGGGCCGAAGGTGAAAGGCACCGGCGTGCCGGGGATGGGCAGCGCCACCTTGGCCGAAAGTGCGGTCGCCACGGCGAAGAGGCCGATGCCGATGGCGCGCCGCGCGGCGCGCGAGGGGACCAGGTCGGTGCCGGCCCACGAGGCCGTGCCGCTACGGACAGTGCTCATCACCACTCCTTGCGTCTTCGTTTGAATTTGTGCGACTGCTTGCGACCACCTGCGATCGGACCACATCTACCGAAACGTCTAACCGTCTCGGTGCCGCCTGCGCAGATCCGAGCGATCGGATGCGATGAATCGCACCCCTACGCGGGGATAGCGTCTCTCGATCTTCCAGCTTCCACGTAAATGAGAATGCCGCGCCGGATTGCATCTACCGGCGCGGCATCGTGTTCAGCGGCTCAGACGCGCTGGACGGCGAGGGCGACCGCGTCGCCGCCGCCGAGGCAGAGCGTGGCGAGGCCGGTCTCCTTGTCGCGGTCCTTCATGGCGTGCAGCAGCGTGGTGAGCACCCGCGCGCCCGAGGCGCCGATGGGGTGGCCCAGCGCCACCGCGCCGCCGTTCACGTTCACGCGGTCCCAGTCCCAGCCCAGCCCGGCGCCGTCGGCCAGCGCCTGCACGGCGAAGGCCTCGTTGGCCTCGATCAGGTCGTAGTCGTGGATCTGCGTGCCGGCCTTCTTCATCAGGTTCTTCACGGCCTGGATGGGCGCGAAGAACAGCTCGTTCGGCTCCACCGCGCCGGTCGAGTACGCGACGATGCGGGCCATGATCTCCAGCCCGTTCGCCCGCGCGTACTCTTCCGACACGACCACCAGCGCCGACGCGCCGTCGTTGAGCGCCGAGGCGTTGCCGGCGGTCACGCTGAGCTGCTCCACGTCCTTGGGCGCGTCCTTGGGGAAGGCGGGCTTCAGCTTGCCCAGCGTCTCCATCGACGTGTCCTTGCGCGGCGCCTCGTCGGTGTCGACGACCGTGGTGCCCTTGCGGCCGGCGATCTCCACCGGGACGATCTCGTCCTTGAACTTGCCGCCCTCGATGGCCGCGACCGCCTTCCGGTGCGAGTTCACCGCGAACTCGTCCTGCTGCTCGCGGGTGATGCCACCCTTCTTGGCCGTGTACTCGGCGTGGCCGCCCATGTGGACCTCGCAGGTGGCGCACCACAGGCCGTCCTTGATCAGCCCGTCCACCAGCTGCTGGTCGCCGAACTTCACGCCGTTGCGCATGCCGTACACGTAGTACGGCGCGTTCGACATCGACTCCATCCCGCCCGCCACCATGGCGCGCAGGTCGCCGGCGCGGATCGCCTGAGCACCCAGCATCACGGCCTTGAGGCCGCTGCCGCAGACCTTGTTGATGGTGAGCGCGGACACGGTGGGCGGCAGGCCGGACTTGAGGCCCGCCTGGCGCGCGGGGGCCTGGCCCTCGCCGCCCTGCACCACGTTGCCCATGATCAGCTCTTCGATGTCCGCCGCGTCGATGCCCGCGCGCTTCACCGCCTCGCGGATCGCGATGGCGCCCAGCTCGGGCGCGGAGAGGGTGGAGAGCGAGCCCAGGAACTTGCCGATGGGCGTACGGACCGCGCTGACGATGACCGGCGTGGTCTTCGGATCGTTGGCCATATCGTTCACTTGCCTCGGTTGATCGGTTCGTGTTGCCCGCTGACGAATCCTCCCCGCCCTTCCGCCGCCACACATCTCGGGAGATGCGAAGCCCCTCGTACCCCGCACGATACACCGCGACGGAACAGCGGCGGCGGATGAGATGCTTCCGCTACTCGGCCGCTTCGAGCGTGACGCCCTTCGGCCCGCCGGCGGCAAATCCCCAGGGCGTGTACGGGTCGTGGGTGGACACGAGCAGCCACCGCTCGGCGGCCGCGCGGGTCAGGAGCGCGCGCTTGCTCTCCAGCGTGACCAGCGGCTCCACGTCGTAGCCCATGATCCACGGCAGCGGGAGATGGGCCATGGTCGGCACGACGTCGGCCAGGAAGCAAGCCGTCTCGCCGCCGGAGCGCAGGAGCACCGACTGGTGGCCCGGACAGTGACCCGGCGTGCGGAACACGGAGATGCCCGGCACGATCTCCACATCCCCGTCCACGAACGTGAATCGGCCCGCCTTCTCCACCGGATCGTAGTTGTCCGGGAGATAGCTGGCCGACGTGCGCTCGTTGGTGCGGTGCGCCCACTCCCACTCGCTGCGCTGCACGTAGTACCCGGCGCGCGGGAACGAGAGACGCACCTGGCCCTCGGCATCGCGGAAGGTGTTCCCCCCCGCGTGGTCGAAGTGCAGGTGCGTGTCGATCACCTTCCCCACGTCCCCGGCCGAGAAGCCGGCCTGCGCGATCAGCTCCTGGAGCCGGTCGGGGAAGCCGGAGCCTTCCGACGCGGCGTTGTCCACGCCGTAGATGTCGCGGAAGCGGTCGTTCTCCTTGTTGCCCAGCCCCGTCTCCACCAGCACCAGCTCGCCCGGCGTCTCCACCAGCAGGCAGCGCAGGGCCAGGGGGATGCGGTTCCGCCCGTCTGCCGGGATGCGCTTCTCCCACAGCGGCTTGGGGACCACGCCGAACATCGCGCCGCCGTCCAGCCACTGCATGCCGGACTCGATCGCGTGGATGCGGAAGCGCCCCAGCTCGCGGGTGCGCACGCGCGCGGTGTCGCCGGCGATGGCGCGCGGGGCGTCCGTCACGCCTGCTCCATGCTGCGCGGGCTGGCGCGGCGCTTCTTCCGCGGCGTGCGCTTGTTGAGGAAGCCGTCCAGGCTCTCCCAGCAGTCCACGTCGTGCTCGCACAGCATGTCGATGAAGCGCAGGAGGACGTGCGCCGTGGCCACCGCGTCGTCCAGCGCGCGGTGCCGCGCCTCGATCTCCAGCCCGAAGAAGAGCGCCAGCGAGTCCAGCCCGCGCGAAGGCAGCTGCGGCAGCAGCTTTCTCGCCAGCCGCACCGTGCAGAGCTGGCGTCCCATCGGCTGAGTGCCCGTCGCCCTCTCCATCTCCGCCGTCACGAAGCGCCAGTCGAACGCCGCGTTGTGCGCCACGAAGACGCGGCCCTCGATGGCGTCGGAGACGTGGTGCGCGACCTCGTGGAAGCGCGGGGCGCCGCGGACCATCTCGCTCGTGATGCCGGTGAGCGCCGTGATCATCGACGGGATCGGGCGCTCCGGGTTGACGAGGGTGGAGAACGTCTCGCGGATCTCGCCGCCCGCCACGCGCACCGCCGCGACCTCGGTGACGCGGTGGCCATGGCCGGGCGAGCCGCCCGTCGTCTCCACGTCCACCACCACGTACTCCTCGTCGCACAGCGCGCGCAGCACGGCCCGCGGCGAGGCGATGGACCACACGCCGTCTGCCGAGACGGTGAAGCGCGCGTCGTCGCCCAGCAT
>DASRQW010000045.1 GCA_035696245.1 Longimicrobiaceae bacterium
GGGGACGGGGGCGGGATTCGAACTCCGCTGGAACCGGTAACCCTCCTCCAGCGGCCCGCTTTGGGGCGGGCGTAGATCGGCGAGGGTTCTCCCGGCCTCCGCACCACGGCCGTTCTGCTGCTCGCCCCAGCGGTGCCGAAGCACGCGCGGGGACGGTAGATGTGAAGCCGCGTCACGGCGGAAGAGGGCGGGGTTCGAACCCGCGGGCCCGGACAGGGACCTTACCCAGATAATCCTCTCCCAGCGGCCCGCGTGGCGGGCAAAAAATTGCGGATGTCTCCGCAACCGTGCCGCGGCTTCGTCACTGCTGGTGCTCTTCGATCACGGATCGGGAGATGCGCGGCTGTCCGCGTCTTCCGCTCCGCCGCGGCGGGGGCTCCCTACGGCCCGGAACCCCCGCCCCGCGTGCTTCTTCGTCCTTCTCAGGGAGACCGGCGGGACTCGAACCCGCAACCACCCGAGGTTCATTCGTTAACCCTCGCCCTGCCGGCCCGCTGCGCGGACGAGTTGTGCGGGGAGGGTAGGCGCTCTACCGATTGAGCTACGGTCTCCATCAGCTGCTTCTCGGACGATTCGCGGCTTCAGAGCCGGGATCGCCGTCCATCTCCGCGCATCCGAAGATGCGCAGGCGCCGGTGGCGCGGCGGGGCGTGGCCTTGGGCACGGGGAGTCGCGTTCGCTCGTGCTTGGGGCTGGTTCACGCCGCCGCCGGCCAGCGGTCATGCGGGTGCACTTCCGTCCATCGTGGATCACCTCCGCGCGTGGCTTTCGCCGTGAAAGGAAATCGCCCCACCCGGCGGCACTTCCGCGGGTGGGGCGATGTGGTCTCGCTCCCTCGAATCCGGTGGGGCGTTCACGCCGTCATGGCGCGCACCCTCCGCGGAATCCCGCCGTGCCCTTCCCCTCGTTGCTCCACGCGTCTTTACCGAGACGCGCGTCCGATTTCCCGTAGCCATTCGATTCGCTGCTCCGCGGCTCCATCCCGAAGCCGAAACCCGCGTCCGCGCTGCCCGCCGGGCATACGACGGCGTCCGCGCGGCGCGAAGCCGCGCTGGTCCGCGCCACGGCCGAGATGCCGCCCGTGTGCGTTGCGCCGAGGTGAATGCCGTGTTGCGGAGCCATGGAGCGTTCGGGGCCTGGTTCGTGTTTCCTGACGTGGCGGAGACGGTCTCCGCGAATCCGGGCGAAAGTGCCGGAAACGAAAAATCGCGCCGCCGATGTCTTCGCGCGGGAACCCTTTCGGGGCTCCTGCGGCCGGGGTTTGGCTCGCATCTGCTGCGGCCGTGATCCGGTGAACATCGGGACGCGACTCCCTTGAGCCGACGAGTCTAACCGGGCCCCCAAACGTTGTCAAGGGTCGGATCCGCATCTCCCGAAACCGAGCCGCCGCCTGGAAGCGACACGATCCGCGGGTGGGGGATGCGCAGCTTTCCACCGTCAGGAGAGGCAAGTCGAACGTCCATCGGGAGATGCGATGCAGGCAAGCGTCGGCGCTCGCTTCGCATCTCCCGAACTCTGCTACACGGCTCTCCGGACGGGCTGGCCGGCGCGCGGTCGGATGTGCACGCGTCGGCCTGCGAGGCTAATACGAAGCAGGCGGGAACGGGGCGTCGAACCGGCCGTTGGTTACGGTGATGGTTTGCGCGCGGTCCGGGTAGAGGTACGCAGTGCCCGAGAAGGTGCCCTTCACGCGGCTGATGCTGCGCTCGGTGACGGTGACGGAGCCGGCGGTGAAGAGGAAAACCTTGTGGTCCGGCGCGGACTGCCCGTCCAGCGGCACGGCGATATCGAACTCGCCGCGGCCGCAGTACGCCTCGTTCGGGTTGCACGTCTCGCTGATCGCCACCGTGCCGGTGACGGTGCCCATGGCAAACTTGAGCGCGATGGCGTCGCTTCGCGTGCGGCTGGTGGGGTGCGCCGCGCTCACGCCGCCACCGCCGCCGGCGACGTTCTCGTAGGTCAGCGCGCTCGGCTCGTTGACCCGCAGCGCGCCGCTGGCCGAGTAGTGCCCCGCAGCCACGCCCGCGTAGTCGAACGAGAGCGTGCCGCTGCGCGCGTCGCTGCCGGACGTGGGCGACGAGCAGCCCGCGAGGGCGAGGAAGACGGCGGCGGAAGCGGTGCGAAGGGTGCTGCGTGCAAACATGCGTATATCTCCAGCGGCGTCGAAAAGATGCACGGCCCGGCGGTTGCCCGGGCCGTGCGAGGGTCCGGCGCCGCGAAGGACGCCGGGTCTTCTGCCCGGCCGGTTCGGCCCGGCCGGAACGGCTACAGCGGCAGCGGCGTGCCGCCCGGATTGCTGCTGGCGGAGACGAGCGGTACGTCGAAGTGACCGCCGGTCACGGTAAGCGTCTTGGCGGGATTGCTGCCCAGCACCGTCGCCGTGCCGGTGAAGGTGCCCACGATGCGCGCCCCGTCTACGGAGGTGATCTCGAGCGTGCCCGAGGTGAAGGTGTAGATCTCTTCGTTGGGCGTGGGCGTGCCGGGGATGAACGTGCCCGCCCGGTCGTAGATGCCCACCGCGCACGTGCCCACCGCGGTGCTGGGCGAGCACGATGCCGTGAACTGGAAGCTGCCCGGCGCGGTCACGTTCGGCAGCAGCAGCGCGGTGCCGTCGGCCAGGTTGCCCCCGGTGGGCTTGATGGCGACCACGCTCACGTACGGATGCGTGGCGTTGGGCTCGCGCGCCGCCGCCGCGAACTCCTTCCCGAAGCGCGACGGGTCGCTCGCGTGGTACGTGCCCGCGGCGGAGAAGGTGCCGGTGGACGTGCCGGTGAAGCCGAACGCCATGGTGCCCTGGAAGTCCAGCTCGTCGGCCAGCCCGCCGTTGCATGCGGCGATGGAGGCCAGGCAGAGGACGAGCGAGGCTGCGGATAGCTTGCGGGCGAGCTTCATGGCGGCGTCTCCTGTGGCGCGTGCTGCGGGCGTGGATGGGATGCGGCGGGTGGGGCCTGCGGGGGCAGAACGGCGCGAAGATAACGGCGCGCCGCCGCGGCCCGCAAACCGTGCACGAGCAGAACGAGCGGCGGGCACGCGGTGTGACGGCGGGCTGCGGAGGGCTACGCCTCGCTGAAGGGTAGGTAGAGCGTGAACACCGCGCCGGAGCCGTCGCCGCTGCGGGCGGTGAGGTCGCCGCCCATGGCCCGTGCCAGGCGCCGCGAGATGGCGAGGCCCAGGCCGCTTCCGGGCTCGCGCTTGGCCTTGTTGCCGCTGGCGATCTGCAGGAACTCCTCGAACACCACCTCTTCGCTGTCCGCGGGCAGGCCGGGGCCGGTGTCGCGCACCTCGATCCACCCCTGCTCGCCGCCGATGCCCACCGAGACGGAGACCTCGCCCGCCTCGGTGAACTTGACCGCGTTGGAGAGCAGGTTCACCAGGATCTGCCGGACGCGCGGCGGGTCCACGCGCATGCGGATGCCGCGGTGGCCGTCGATCTCCAGGCGCAGGGCGAGCGACTTGCCCTGGGCCTGCGGGCGCACGGTGACCACCGCCTCTTCCACCAGGTCGCCCAGCGGCACCTCTTCCAGGTGGAACTCCATGCGGCCCGCGTCCAGCTTGGCGAGGTCCAGGATGTCGTTCACGAGCTGCGAGAGGTGGCCGGCCACCTGGGAGATGCGCTCCACCATCTCCAGCTGGCGCGCCTCCAGCTCGCCCACGATGCCGTCCTGCAGCAGCTCGCTGTAGCCCACGATGGCGGTGATGGGCGTGCGCAGGTCGTGGCTCATGGCCGAGAAGAACCGGTCGCGGCGCACCGCGGCCTCCTTCATGGAGTCGTACATGCGCGCGTTGCGGAAGGCGAGCGCCACCTCGGCCGCGAGGGTGCGGGCCAGGCGCACGGTGTCGGGCGCGACGGGCGACCCGTGGCGCCACCCCACCAGCAGCGCCCCCGGCACCTCGCCGTCCGCCCGCAGCGGCACGATCACCGCCGAATCCAGCCCGTCCACCGGCTCGATCGTGCGGACGTCCGCGCCTCCATCTCCCGCGCTTCCGTCCCCTGCGTGAGCTGCGAACGTATCGGCACCAGCATCTACCGACACGCCGGCGTCCACCGACCCGCCCGCATCTCCCGTCGAGCGCCCACCGACGGAATCGGCTGACGAGCCTGCATCTCCCGAGGACGTGGCTGGCGTCATCTCGCGATCCGGCAGCGGGTCGTCGCTGGGGGCGGGATTGGCGACGAGGGTGGCGCCGGTGTCGCAGACGGTGCGGAGGTGGGGAGCGAGCGCCGCGAACAGCGCGTCGGGGTCCGCGCCCTCGCCGCACCAGTGGCGGCGGCTGTCCATGAGCGGCAGGTCCACGGCGGTCATGTCCGCCTGGAAGAGCCCGCGCACCCGCTCGCAGAGCGCGCCGAAGATCTCGTCCGGGTTCAGGCTGGATGCGACCGCCACGGCGATCCCGCGCAGCGCCTCGCTCTCGGCCGCGCGGCGCTCCAGACCGGCGAGGCGCGCATCTGCCGCACGCCGTTCGCGCACCTCGTCCGTGACGTCGCGCGCGAACAGCAGCACCTCTCCCGATCCCCCCGCTCGCGAGGTCTGCGACGAGCTTTCGGGAGATGGGGAGCGTTCGACGCTGGCCGAGGGGCCAGCATCTACCGAGACACCGCCGGGAGATGACGCGGCTTCGGGAGATGCGTCGAAGCGCGAGATGATGAACTCCACGAAGCGCGCCGCATCTCCCGGCACGCGGATGGCGGGCGTCCGCTCCGGCTCGCCTCCGGCGCGGACGCGGGCGATCGCGGGCGCCAGGACGTCGCAGCCGGGAAGGCCCGCTTCGGCGGCGGGGCGGCCAAGGGCGGAAGATGCGGGCGTGCCGAACCACTGCTCGGCGGCGGGGCTCCACGCGGCGACCCGATCCGCGGCGTCCAGCAGCACCACTGCGCCGGGAAAGGCGCGCTGGAGCGCTTGGAACGGGCCGGCCGGGTCGTTCATCTGCATCTTTCGTCGCTGTCGTCCATCCCGCCGGCGGCGAGCCTCGCGCACGCCGGGTGCCCCGCGGGGCGAATGGATGTATACTACGCGCGTTCCGGACCCGCTACCGCGGCTCCGCGCGACCTGCACCCGATGCCGTGAGCCGCCCCAGATGACGCTTCCACCGCTCCGCCTGAGGAAGAACGAAGAACGCAGGCTGCGTGCCGGGCACCTGTGGGTGTTCAGCAACGAGGTGGACGTGGCGCGCACCCCCCTCACGGCCTTCCAGCCGGGCGACGCGGTGGCCGTGGAGGACTCGCGCGGGGGGCCGCTGGGCACCGGCTACGTGAACCCGCGCTCGCTCATCGCCGCGCGCCTGGTGAGCCGGGAGGGCGCCGCGCTGGACGCCGACCTGCTCCGCACCCGCATCGAGCGAGCGCTGGCGCTGCGGGAGATGCTGTTCCCGCGCCCCTTCTACCGTCTCGTGTTCGGCGAGAGCGATGGGCTGCCGGGGCTGGTGGTGGACCGCTTCGGCGACGTGCTGGTGGTGCAGCTCACCACCGCGGGCATGGAGCGGCTTCGCGCGGAGGTGGTGGAGGCGCTGGACGCGGTGCTGCGCCCGCGCGGCATCTTGCTGCGCAACGACACCTCCGGCCGCGCGCTGGAAGGGCTGGAGAATTATGTGGAAACCGCCGCGGGCGAGGTGCCCGAGGTGCTGGAGCTGGAGGAGAACGGCGTTCGCTTCCACGCGCCCATCGGCGGGCAGAAGACGGGCTGGTTCTACGACCACCGGATGAACCGCGCGCGCCTTCAGGCGTACGCGCCGGGCAAGCGCGTGCTGGACGTGTTCAGCTACGTGGGCGGCTGGGGCGTGCAGGCCGCCGCCGCGGGCGCCGAGCAGGTCGTGTGCGTGGACGCATCCGCCTCCGCGCTGGAGGCGCTGCGCGGGAACGCGGCGCTGAACGGCGTGGACGGCAAGGTCACGGCGCTGAAGGGCGACGCGTTCGACGTGCTTCGCGGCCTGGCGGGCGAGGGGCGGCGGTTCGACGTGGTGGTGCTGGACCCGCCGGCCTTCATCAAGCGCAAGAAGGACCTGAAGGCGGGGGAGGAGGCGTACCGGCGCGTGGCGCAGCTGGGGATGGAGGTGCTGGCGCCGGGCGGGATCCTGGTCTCCGCCTCGTGCTCGTTCCACATGCACCGCGAGGCGCTCCAGGACGCGATGCTGCGGGCCGCGCGTCACCTCCGGCGGGAGCTGCAGATCACGGAGGAAGGCCACCAGGGGCCGGACCATCCCGTGCATCCGGCGATCCCGGAGACGGCGTATCTGAAGGCGTTCTTCGGGCGGGTGGGGTAGCGGCCCTCACCCGGCTCGTAAAACTCGCCTGCCCTCCCCCACAAGTGGGGGAAGGCACGCCATTGGCGCGGCTGGGGATCGGTATGGGTCGAGGGTGGCTCCGCGCTGCTCGGACGGTGGCGACTCGCGCTGCGCGCTGCGGGAGGGGGAGATGCGGCGCTGGCGCATCGGCCGAGTGTGTCGGCGGCGGGAGAGGCGGGGCGGGCGAGGGAGATTCGGCGCGCGCGGAGCCTCGTCCGAAGGACGGCCGCAGTTCGTAGCCGGGCGTTTCATACGCCCGGCGGCGCTCGGGCCGCGTGACCGACTCACGGATTCGAACCGCGCCTTCTGCGGCATCTGATCTTGAGGATACCTCACGCCGCAGAGCCTTCGCGGAGCGTCGACGGCCGCGCATGATCCCGGCGACATCATCATCCACCGCTTGCCTGAGCGACCATGAGCATCGGCAACATATCGGACACGGCGCGGTGGGTGGCGCTGTATCGCGCCTGGGAGAGCGAGCGGCCGGACGCGCTGTTCCACGATCCGTACGCACGGAAGCTCGCCGGGCCGGACGCCGAGGAGCTGGTCGCGGCGGTCCCCGGCGGCACGCGCATGGCCTGGGCGATGGTGGTGCGCACGCAGTTGCTGGACGAGATGATCCTGCGCGCCGTGCACCGCGACGGCTTCGACACGGTGGTGAACCTGGCCGCCGGGCTGGACGCGCGCCCCTTCCGCATGGCTCTGCCGTCCACGCTGCGCTGGGTGGACGTGGACCTGCCCGGCATCTCCCGCTACAAGCGCGAGCAGCTTGCGGGCGAGCGCGCCGCCTGCCGCTACGAGAGCGAGGAGGTGGACCTGGCCGACGTGGACGCGCGCCGCAGCCTCTTCACGCGCATCAACGTGAAGGCGGAGCGGGCGCTGGTGATCAGCGAGGGGCTGCTGGTGTACCTGCCCGCGGCGGACGTGGCGGCGCTCGCGGCAGACCTGCACGACCAGCCGTGCTTCCTGCGCTGGCTCACCGACCTCGCCGGGCCGCGGCTGCTGGGCATGCTGCACAAGCAGATGGGCGGGCACCTGGCCAAGGGCGGCGTGCGCATGCAGTTCGCCCCGGAGGAGGGGCCGCGCTTCTTCCAACCGTTCGGCTGGCGCTTGGCCGAGCTGCGCTCCACCATGGACGAGGCCCGCCGCCTGCGCCGCGAGATGCCGCTGGCCTGGCTGTGGCGCGGCCTGGGCCGCCTGTATCCCGCGAAAGTGCGGGAGGAGCTCCGCACCATGTCCGCCATCGTCGCCCTCGAACGCACCTGACGCGATCGGCGGATTCCGCCCGCTCGTCATCCGCCAGGCGGCGCGGGTGCGGGAGATGTAGGGCGGACGGCGGGGCATCTCGGCGGTTGCACATCGCCCATCCCCAGCCCGCTCCGCAGACCCCTCCGGCCGATGTGCGGAACGGGATCGTTGCAGGGCTGCATCGGTTGGGAATAGATTGGAAGCCCCACGCGCTCGCACGCACCCCCACGCCAGGGAGAGCATGAGCACCCACGCGGAAGACCTGCTCGAACGCGCACCCGCCCCGCCGCGCCTCACGCCCGCGCTGGCGGAGAGCGTGCACGCGCCCGCCGTCCCGCTCATGCGCGCGGCCTCGCCCGCGGCGTTGCGGCCTGCGGACGTGCTGGCGCTCCAGCGCAGCGTGGGCAACCGCGCCGTGCAGCGCATGATCGCAGCGCGCCCGGTGGTGCAGACGAAGCTCACGGTGAACACGGTGGGCGACGTGTACGAGCAGGAGGCCGAGCGCGTGTCGCGCCAGGTGGCCGCCGGCATCGGGTCGCCGGGGGTGGACGAGCGGGAGGAGGAAGATGCGCTGATGACCGCGCCCCTGCTCCAGCGCGAGGGCGACGAGGCCGGCGGCGCACCCGTGGAGCCCGAGGTGGAGAGCGCCATCGACTCGGCGCGCGGCGGCGGACGCCCCATGGATGCGTCCATCCGCGCGAGCATGGAGTCGGCGTTCGGCGCGGACTTCTCCGGAGTGCGCGTGCACACCGGCGCGGCGGCGGACTCGCTGAACCAGGCGGTTCAGGCGCGCGCCTTCACCACCGGGCAGGACGTGTTCTTCAGCGGCGGCGCGTACGACCCGGGCAGCGGCGCCGGGCGCGAGCTGCTGGCGCACGAGCTCACGCACGTGGTGCAGCAGAACGGCGACGACGTGCGCCGCAAGGAGAGCTCCGAGGGATGATGCCGCGCCCGGCCTTCCGCCGTCGCGCATCCACCGCCCGCGGCTGAGACGCATGCCCGCCATTTCCCGGATCGACCCGGACTGCGGCGCGGTCGTGACCACCATGTCCGGCCACGTCACCGACGACGACCTCCTGGCGCAGCAGCAGCGCCTGCCCGGCGAGGCCGGGTTCCAGCCCGGCATGCACCACCTGGTGGACGCGCGCGGTGTGGAGGCGGTGTCGGTGACCCCCGCCGGGGTGCGCGCCCTGGCGAACGGGAACGTCTTCAGCGCCGCGTCGCGCCGGGCCATCGTGGCGCCGCGGGACGCGGCGTTCGGCTTCGGGCGCATGTTCGAGCTTCTGCGCGGCGACGGGGTGGAGGAGACCCGCGTGTTCCGCGACATGGACGAGGCGAGGCGGTGGCTGGAGTTGGACGGCTGACCGCCGCCGGACTCGTCTCGCGGAGAGCCGGACGCGGAGAGGAAG